>JAYVRQ010000481.1:0-4414 GCA_043776145.1 Chthoniobacteraceae bacterium | reverse complement strand
GCGCGACGGAATCGAACAACGCGGTGCTGCATCACGCGGCGCTGGCGGACGGCGGGGAGGCGTGGATTTCGGCGATTGAGCATCCGTGCGTGCTCGCTTCGGCAGAGCGGTATTTTTCAAAGCGGACGCGGCATATTCCGGCGACGACGAACGGCATCGTGGATGTCGCGTGCCTCGCGGATGCGCTTCAACACAGGCGTCCCACGCTGGTCGGCGTGATGGCGGCGAACAACGAAACGGGCGTGCTGCAACCGTGGCGCGAGATGCTGGCGATGTGCCGTGAACAGGATGTTCCATTTCTTTGCGACGCTGCGCAGTGGATCGGCAAGCTGCCCGCAGCGGGTTTGGGCGCGTGCGATTTTGTGAGCGGATGCGCGCACAAATTCGGCGGGCCGCAGGGCGTGGGATTTTTGAAAGTGCCCGCGGAATTCCGACCGCTGATCGTCGGCGGGCGGCAGGAGGAATGGCGTCGCGCGGGGACGGAAAACGTCGCGGGAGTGCTGGCGATGATTGCCGCGCTCGAAGATCGCGAGCGCCAAATCGGAAGCGGTGAAGTCGCGAGTCGGCTCGCGAGTCGCGACGATTTTGTGGCGGCGCTTCGCCGCGCGCTGCCCGATGTGAAAATCGTCGGTGAAGCCGCGAATCGGCTCTGGAACACGGTTTCCGTCGTGATGCCGGAAGTCGCGGACTGCCGTCAGCGATGGGTCGTGAAGCTCGACAAGCTCGGGTTCGCGGTCTCGACCGGCTCCGCGTGCGCGAGCGGAAAGGAGAAGCCTTCGCACGTTCTCAGTGCGATGGACATTCCACCGGATGCCGCGGGACGCGCGCTGCGTTTTAGCAGCGGATGGGAAACGCGCGCGGCGGACTGGAGCGAGTTGCTCGCGGGGTTGCAGCGCGCGTTCACGGAGTTGTCCGCAGCGTGACGACTTCCTCGTGCAACTCGCGCGCAATCGTTTTCCGATCTCCGCTGCGCGGGCGCGGCTCGCCGAAGCGGATCGTCGCCTCGATGCGGCGTTTGCCGAAAAGATTCAGCACATGCGGCACGAGCGACATCGTTCCCCACCAGTGGATTTCATCGCGTACCGATCCATCGGGCAGCGCGTAGTCGATCGCCGCCGCGATCACCGGGCAGCCGATGTCGGCGACCGGCTCGAAGAGCGAAGTCTTGAACGGGAGCACGGTGTCGCCATTCGTGCTCGTGCCTTCCGGGAAGAAGACGAGCGGCAGCCCTGTCGCGAGCACCTCGTGCATCTGCGCGGCCATGCCGCCGACTGCACCGCGCTTTGTACGATCAAGGAAGAGCGTGCCCGAGCGCCGGGCGAAAGCGCCGAACAGCGGCCAGTCGGCGACCTCCATTTTCGACACGAAGACACACGGCAGCGCGGCGCTGAGCGACACGATGTCGAGATAGCTGAGATGATTCGCCACGATCAGCCCGCGCTCCGGCAGCGGCCCGCGCACGGTCACATGGATGTGCAGCACACGCAGCGCGCGCCGGCAGCAACGGTGGAGCCAGCGCGCCCGGGCCGCGCGATCCGGCCCGCGCACTTCGCGCAGATAGCGCCACGCATCGTATGCGAGCGCGAGTGCGAAGCGGGCGCTGCGCCACGCGCTGCGGGCGATTGCGGAAGGTTGCATGGATCGCCATTCGTAATTTCCAGGCGCGACCGATACAACAGCGCCGATGGAAAACCCGCCGCCCACCTTTTCCGAAGCCTTCCGCTTCTGGCTGAAGCTCGGTTTCATCAGCTTCGGCGGGCCGGCGGGGCAGATTGCGATCATGCACGCGGAGTTGGTGGAACGCCGGCGCTGGCTAAGCGAGGAGCGGTTTCTCCACGCGCTGAATTACTGCATGTTGCTGCCCGGCCCGGAGGCGCAGCAGCTCGCGACCTACGCGGGCTGGCTGCTGCACGGGACGCGCGGCGGCATCGCTGCGGGTGTGCTTTTCGTGCTGCCGTCGGCGCTGATTTTGTGGGCGCTGAGCTGGGCGTACGTCGCGTTCGGATCGCTGCCGTGGATGGCGGCGATTCTTTACGGGTTGAAGCCTGCGGTGCTCGCGATTGTTGCCGCCGCGATCGTGCGAATCGGCGGGAAGGTTTTGAAAAATCCGATCATGTGGGCGCTCGCGGCGCTCGCGTTCGCGGGACTTTTTTTCGCGAAGCTGCCGTTTCCGCTCGTCGTCCTCGGCGCTGGCGTGTGCGGCTTCGGCGGCGGGCGCGTCCGCCCGGAGATGTTCGCTGTTTTGAAAAATCACGCCGCGCCCGTTGCAGCGGCGCGCGGTCCCGTGCCGTCGCGCGCGCGCGGAGCCAAAGTGCTCGCGATCGGCCTTGTGCTTTGGTGGACGCCGATCTTCGCAGCGGGCGCATGGCTCGGCTGGAACGGAACGCTTTTTCGCGAGGGACTCTTTTTCAGCAAGGCCGCGATGGTCACGTTCGGCGGCGCGTATGCGGTGCTGCCGTACGTCTCGCAGCAGGCTGTCGGGCATTACGGCTGGCTCGCTCCCGGCCAGATGCTCGACGGGCTCGGCCTCGCGGAGACGACGCCCGGCCCGCTCATCATGGTGCTGCAATTCACCGGCTTCCTCGGCGGCTGGAATGCCCCCGGCGCGCTCGCCCCGCTCACCGCCGCCACGCTCGGCGCGGCGATCACGACGTGGGCGACGTTCGTGCCGTGCTTCATTTGGATTTTTCTCGGAGCGCCGTACGTCGAGCGGCTGCGCGAAAACGTGCGCCTCACCGCCGCGCTGTCCGCGATCACCGCAGCGATTGTCGGCGTCATCTTGAATCTCGCCGTCTGGTTCGGATGGCATGTGCTGCATCCCTCGCCGGGCCGGTTCGATTTTTTCTCCGCGATCCTCGCCGTCGTTGCCTTCATCGGGATCGTCCTGTGGAAATGGAACGTCATCGGCGTGATCGCGGCCAGCGCGCTCGCCGCATGGCTGGCGCATTTCGCGGCGTGATTTCTCCCGCGACGGATCGGCGGACGGCTGCTATGCCGTGAGCACATCCATGAACGCGCAAAGAAAACTTCCCGTCGAAAAATTCGTCGTCGCGACGGAGAAACCGCGCACGCGCGGGATCGCCATCGCGTCCTTTTTTGCGGGAATGTTTTTGATGTGGCTCGTGCTGCATTTCTTCGCGCCGAAGCAGATCCCCCCGACGCCCGGTGCGCCGGATGTTTCGCAGATGCCGCCCGCGCAGGCCGCGGCCACGCTGGCGAATTGGGAATACGATCACGCAAACTGGCCCGCCGCCGCGCAGCAATACGAGCGCGCCATCGCCGCGGGTCTCGACACGCCGGACATTCACACCGATCTCGGCACCGCATACCGAAATCTGAACGACGGCGAGAAGTCGCTCACGCAATACGGAATCGCGCAGCGCAAGGATCCGTTTCATCAAAACAGTTTGTTCAATCAGGCGATCGTCTATGCGGAGGTGTTTCACGACCGTCCCCGCGCCATCGCCGCCGCGCGCGAATACCTGCGCCGTTTCCCGCAGGGCCGCGGCGCGGATGGCGCGCAGAAAATCGTCGCGGAACTTTCCGGCGGCGACGCGGAGAGGAAGCTCACGGAATTTCTCACCGCACCGAAGCCGGTGAAGTAGTCTGCGCCGTGGCTTGCCGCTCCTGCCGCGAGCGGGAAAGGCGGGGGCGCTTTTCGATCCCCCCGCTTTTCCGCTCGCCGCCGGAGCGGCGATGAGCCTGAGTTCCGTCTCCGTCATCGCGAACGCGCTGCGCCTCCGTTCGCTGCGGCTTTGATTCCGCATCTGGAGCAAACCCGCGCACGCCATTCTCCCGCGCTTCACGTTTTTCCAAAAAGAAACTGCAGCGGCGCGCCGAGGCGGGCACGCCAGGCGGAGAGCGTGTGGTCGGTGCCTTCGGCACGGACTACTTTGAAGTCGCGGCCTTCCACGAAACCCTTGCCCGCCAGCAGCGCGTTGAGCCTTTGCTGATAAGGCTCGGCGGTGCGGTCGTCGCCGAAGGTGCCGTGGTCGAAGTAGAGTCGGCGGTCGGGGCGGAAGGTGCGGTCGGCGGCGATTTGCTCGAGGAGTTCGCAGTGCTCGGGCGGGTCGGCGCTGAGATCCTCGAAGGCGGTCGAGAGGCACGCGAATTTTCCAAACACATGAGCGTGCCGCGCGGCCATGAAGAGCGCGAGCGATGCGCCGAGCGAGAAGCCGAGCACGCCGGTGTTCGCGGGGTCGGCGAGGACGCGGTCGCGGCAGACGGTGTAGTCGATGAAGGGCTTGAGGTCTTGCACGAGGAAGTCGGCCATGCGCGGGCCGTCGCACTGCGGGGAAAGCTCGACGTCGCGCTGGCCGAAGTCTTCGCGATGGAAGACGGCGACGAGGATGAGTTCGGGAATGAGCCCCTCGCTGGAAAGGCCGCGCACCCAGGCGTCGGCGGCGAGCGTTTC
>JAYVRQ010000480.1:0-4420 GCA_043776145.1 Chthoniobacteraceae bacterium | reverse complement strand
TGATGATGTGGCTGGCGTCGCTCATCGGTGTGGCTCCTTGGAGAACTGCGCCTGGATGACGGATGTGAGCCCGAGGCCGCCACCTTTTACCAAGCTGCTGGAGAGCGACTCGGTCAGCAGGTATCCATAGACCTGTCCGCCGGGACCGCCCTGCAGGAGCGGCTTCATGGACTCGGATAGAAACTGGCGGAGCAGGATGCCCTCGAATTGCCGCGCGGCCTCAGCGCCTTTTTCAGACACTCCGTTTTTGCCGGACGCGAGGCTCTTCATTCCGTCCGGCAACTCCGGCGAATGGGTTGCGGGTGAGATCGGGTGAACGTTCATGGAAAGGTCAGTTGAGGATCAGCTCAGCTTGGAGTGCGCCAGCACGTTTCATGGATTGAAAAATCGCCATCATGTCCCGTGTCGTCAGCCCGAGTGCATTCAGCGCGGATGCCACCTGCTGGATTGTGGGGAAGTCGTCCACCACCGCGAATCGGGTCTTTGACTCATTGGCGTTCGTCTGCGTGCTCGGCACAATGGCCGTCGTGCCATTGCTGAAAGCCCCCGGTTGCGAAACCCCGATCGTGGATGCGATCGAAATCGTCAGCGACCCATGCGAGACGGCGACCGTGGAGATTCGCACGTTCTGCGTAGCGATGATCGTCCCGGTGCGTTCGTTGATCACCACGCGAGCGATGGAATCCGGGGTCACCTCGATCGCACCGAGCGAGGCGATGAAATTCACCTCGTAGTTCCGGTATTCCTCCGGGACCGCGATATTCACGGCGGAGGCATTCTTCGCCAGCGCGGTTCCGGGGAAGACGCCATTGATCGCCTCAGCCATGCGCGCAGCGGATGCGTAGTCGGCGTTGAGTAGCATGAACTCGACCGAGTTGTTCTTCACGATCTCCGCCGGGATCTCACGTTCTACTATCGCACCGCCGCTGATGATTCCGACTGTCGGGTGATTTTTCTGCACCGTCGCACCACCTGTGCCGCCCTCACCACCGAGGAAGCCGCCGACGGCCAGCGCTCCTTGGGCGACGGCATACACGGCTTCATCTGCACCGAGCAATGGTGTCTGCAAAAGGGTGCCGCCCTGGATCGTCTTGGCGTCACCGATTGCCGAGATCGTCACATCAATCCGCGATCCGGGTTTGGCAAATGCCTGGATGTCGGCAGTGATCATCACCGCTGCGACGTTGTCGGATTTGATCGTATTCGCCGGCACATTGATGCCGTGGCGCTGAAGTGCATTCGCAATGCTTTGCACAGTGTATGAGAGCTTGCTGTCGCCTTTTCCAGCTAGGCCGACTACGAGGCCATAGCCGACGAGCTGGTTATCCCGCCCGCCTTCGACGAGCGTCAGATCCTTGATGCGCGCCGCGTGTGCCGGGAGCGCGCAGGCGAGCAGCGACAAGACCGCCATCAGCGTCCTGCATGTTCTGAGGATGAACGATTTTCCGCCTGGATGTTGTGTTAGATTCATCGCTCTCAAAAAGGGTTAATCTTGTCGTTCAGGCGGAGGAGCCAGCCCTTCTTCTGTGCATCGGTGAGCGTGCCTTCGGAGATGATTTCAATGCGCGCATCGGCGATGTTGCTGGATAGAACGGTATTATCCGGCAGGATGTCATAGCCGCGCACCACGCCGCGCAGCGAAGCGAATTGGCGCTCCTTGGAAAATGTAGTCTCACGAAGGCCTTCAAAGACGAGGTTGCCATTAGGCAGCACGTCAATGATTTGCACGGCGGCGCGTGTCGCGATGGTCTGGCTGTTCTTCACCTCGCCGCCTCCCGTGTAGTCGTTCGAGCCCGTGCTGCTGAGGTTCAGGGTCTTCGGATCCAGAAGCGGTGTCGCGCCCTTGTTAGGCAGCTTAGTGATGAATTGTTTCACGACCGCATCGGCGATATTAGCGACGCCGGACTTGCTGGACTTCGCTGTCTTGAGCGTTTCCGAATTGGATACAGAGGCAGTCTCTTGAACGATAATAGTTAGGATGTCGCCGACTCGTTTGGCGCGTTTGTCAGCGAACATGCCGCGCTCGTCGGTGAGGCCTTCTTTCCAAAGCGAGCCTCCGAGCACGGAAGGAGCAGTGATTAGGCAGGCGCAAAGTGCCGCGAGCACGGCGCGGAGTTTAGAAGTGGATTTGGACTTTGGATTCATTGGTGACTTGGCCGTGGAATTCTTTTCGGCTTTCGATGTTTTGAAGCTTGATGAGATCGCCCGCCGCGCCGTTCTCCATCGCGAGCGCCTTCATGCGTACGCCGAATTGGCCTGATTGCGCGAAGGCTTCGACAACTTGCCCCTTGCGAATCAGCGGACGCACCGTGACATCGCGCCGGGTGAGTGCGCGCCCGGCAGAAACAGCCTGTGAAAGCTCCAGTGTGGAGGGATCGATTTTCGCGGAAACGAGCGGGATTCGCTCGCGCAGGACGTCGGCTTTCTGCGCGTTCAGCGACGAGCGAATGAGCGGTTGGCCGCGGTCAATCTGGCTCGATGCGAACCATACCTCCTGCCAGAGTTGTGCACGCAGCGGAAGCTGTCCCTCAACGATAGTCTGACTGCCGGACACGATTTTCACACGCACGAGCAGAGATGCAGCAAGCCCGCCTGCGGGCCACTCGGTGACCGTGAGGATCCAGTCCGATTCGGGGAGTCGGAGCGCGGGCCAAACGCGGGCTAGCGAGAGCTTCAGATCGCCCTCCATCGAAAAATGTTGCGCAGACTGCTTCTCCAACTCGGTGATAAGTGCATCTGCCGTGAGTGAGAATACTGGCTTCGTTCCGACCTCTTCTTTCGATGGGAGGGTCGAAGCAGGTGCGACCGTCGGCAGCGGTGAAAGAAGCCGTTCCAAGGCGGTTTCCGCACATGCCGCGGATAACAAGGCAAACAGCGGAAGCAGCGCTTTCATCGTTTCAGTTCCGCCATATTCTTGAGCATCTCATCGGAGGTCTGGATGCTCTTGGAGTTGATCTCATAGGCACGCTGCGCCTGGATCATGTTCACCATTTCCTCGACGATGTTGACGTTTGAACTCTCCACAAATCCTTGGATGATCGTTCCGCGGCCGTCGTCGCCTGGGCTGCCCAGTTCCACCGTCCCGCTGGCGGGTGTTTCCTCATATATATTGCCGCCCAGCGAACGAAGGCCGGAGGGATTCGCAAATCGTGCCAGTTGGATGCGATAGCTTTGCGAGCCGGACGCGCCAGTCACCGAGACTTCGCCAGTCGAAGATACAGAGAAGGATGTGGTTCCTGGAGGGACGGATTGGAATCCGCTGAGTATCAGCAGACCGTCGCTGGTGATCATCCGGCCCTGCCCGTCCACCTTGAGAGCGCCGTCGCGCGTGTATCCGAATGTGCCATCCGGCCGTTGCACTTGGATGAAGCCGTCGCCCTGAATGGCAATGTCATACTTTTCTCCAGTCTGCTTGAGCTCGCCCTGTGTGAATACCTTTGCGGTCGAGACGACGCGGCTGCCGTTGCCCATCTCCACGCCGGTGGGAAGGACGGCACCTCCGCCTGCGTCCGCGCCTGCTGTGCGAGGCTTCTGGTAGAGCAGATCCTGGAACTCGATCTTCGAGCGCTTGAAGCCCGTGGTGTTCGCGTTCGCGAGGTTGTTCGAGATATTGTTTAGATTGAGCTGCTGCGCTTCCATGCCGGTCGCTGCAGAATAGAGAGATTGTATCATATTAGGTTACGAGTTGGGATTGCCAAGAATCTGTATGGCCTTGTCGCTGTTCTCATCGTAGGCGTTGATCACGCGCTGACTGGATTCGTAGGTGCGCGAGATCGTGATGAGGTTCACCATTTCCTGCAGCGGCTTGACATTGCTGCCTTCGAGCGCCCCGTTGACCACGCCCGGCTTCTCGACGGCTGATGGAGTCAGATTCGGATCCTCCGGGACGATCAGGCCGTCGCCATCCTGCTTCAGTTTCGCCTTATCGGGAAACTCCTGCACCGCAAGTTTGCCAACGGGAGTTTCGCCCTGGAGGATGATGCCTTCCGAGTTCATCGAGATGCGCCCCCCTTTTGGAAGAAGCGTGATATTTCCTCCGTCGCCCTGTACTGGATATCCTTTGCGGTTCACTAGCACGCGCTCGGCATTAGGGTGAAAGCCGCCGTCCCGTGTATAGCCTGTCGTGCCGTCTGGCCGCTGCACCTGAAAAAATCCGGGGCCTTGGATTGCGAAATCGAGTTCCTCCCCGGTGTTGCGGATATCCCCGAGCCTTAGATCGAGTTTTGTTTCGACTTTCGGCATGACGCCAACGCCGTCCTTACCGAATGCGGCATTCTGACCTGCGCGCGTCGCATCTGCGAGGACGCCGGAGAAGGAGGTAGTAGTGCGTCGGTATCCCGGCACGCTGGCTGCGGCGATGTTCCGTGCGGTCGTCTCCTGCCAGTGTTCGACTGCCGAGAGACTTGCCGCGCCTTTGTAG
>JAYVRQ010000479.1:0-4420 GCA_043776145.1 Chthoniobacteraceae bacterium | reverse complement strand
CGAGCGTGCTGCCAGCGGGGAAGGTGTACGTCACGCCTTTCACAAAGCGCACGCCGCTGAGGTCGAGCGTCGCGCCGCTGATGTTGTGCAGCTCGATGAACTCGAAGTTGTTCGGCTTGTAGAGCAGCTCGGAAATGCGCAGCCCGGCGATGAGCGCGAGCACGCTGGCGGGTGGCGCGGCGTTCGATGCGCCGGGCGTGGGGACGCTCGTGGGCAGGCCAAAGGTGGCCACGGTCGTGCCGCCATTCGGCGTGCGTCCGCGCGAAGTGTCGGCGGCCTGCGCGACGACATCGACGCGATCGACGATGGTGCCGTTCTGCCCGATGAGCGCGAGCCAGCCGGCGCTCGCGTCGATGTTGAACGGCAGTTCGGTCGCGTTGCCATCGGTCGCTCCCGCGCCTTTCGCGCGGAAGCGCAGGAATTCGCCGGGCGCGGTGAAGCTGAGCGGCGGCAGCGTGAACTTCGCGGGGAAGTTGATGTAGTCGTCCGTGAGCGTCATGCCGCCGAGCGCGACGGGTTGCGCGGCGGGATTGTAGAGTTCGAGAAAATCCTCATCGAGCAGGTAGTCGCCGTTGCCCGCCCATTCGTTGATCTTCAATCCGCCGGGCGCAGCGAGCGCGACGGCGGCGCTGTTGGCCGCGCCGATGGTCGGCGTGCCGAGCGCCCACACATCGCGCGCCGCGCCGGTGCGTCCGATGGAAAAATCCGGCGGCTGCAAACCGAAGACGATCGAATCAAGCAGCGGCTGGCCGTTCGCGACGGTGCCGTAAAGCTGCACGCGGTCGCCTTCCGCATCGAGCGCGAATCCTGTGTGGAGGCCGGGCGCGGTGCCATCGGTGTCGGCGTACACGACGAGGTAGCCACCTGCCGCGATCACCGTTGGCGATGGGAAAACGAACTTCGCTTTGACGAGCACATCGTCCGTGAGGCTCATGCCCGCGAGGTCGATGGACGCGCCGCTGGAATTGAAAAGCTCGATGACATCGGGGAAGCCCGTGCCGTTCGCGTGCGCGGCCACATTGTTCGCGAGCACTTCGTGAATCATCAGCGAACCCGGCGTGCTCGTGAACGTGGCGGTCGAGGTCGCGGCGGGCGGCGTGGTCGCGCCGCTGCCAATGAGCCCGAGCAGATACGTGCGGCGCTGGCGCGTGAAATCCTTGATCGCCGTGATGGTCGCCGCCGGCGCCCAGCCGGTGAGATGGCTGTCCACGAATTGATAGAACGGCGGCGCGGGATTCACCGTGTTGTCCGCGTCGAAGACCGTGCCGAACAAGTCGCGCAGCGCGTCGAAATACTTTTGCCGGAAGGCCGCATTCCCCGCGACCGCCGTGGTGCCGAGGAGCGGCAGCAGCGGGCGGAAGACCGAGCCGGTTTCCGTCGCATCGTAAAGCGTGCGTCCGTTAAACGCGGCGGTCGTGTCGCCGAGGCCGAAGATCGTGTCCATGTCGTGCGTGACAAGATTCGCGCGGCGATGGCCGAGCCCGTCCGGCGCGAAGTAGATCGAGTAGTCGTCGTCCTCGCCGTTGGAGATGTTCGTCTCGAGGTCTTGCAGGATCGTCATCACCGCGAACCAGCGCGCCCATTGATCGAGGTCGGCCACGGTTTCGAGCGTGGTGATTTCCCCGGCGGAAAATGCGGTGCTGTTCCAGTTGCCATTGCCGGAGAGCGCCGAGCCGGTCGCGCCCGCCGAGTTGTTCGCCGCCGCGCCGGGGAAATGCGGGGCGGTGACGGTCTGCGCCGTGGCGAAAAATCCGGTGAGATCGGTCCAGTCGTTGGTCGCGCTGTTGTTCTGCTTCAGCCAGCCGTCGAGGCTCCCATCGGGGGTCGTCGGCGCTGCCGCGACGTTTCGCCAGTACTGGTCGGGCCGGCCTTTTTTGTAAATGCCGCCATCCTTCGCCAGCGGGAAATGGTTTCCGACGAAGTCGCCGTTGATGTCCTCCTCGCGCACCCACTTTCCGTAATCCGGCGTGCTCCCGCTCGAGGTCGTGTATTCGACGCCGTTGCGCCGCGGCTTGATCGGGATCGAATCCGGCGCGCGCACGCCCGCCGCCTGGAGCAGCCGCATTCCGAAAAACTGGAGGAGGGATGCCTTCGGATTCACGTTGAAGCCCGTCATGTTCGCCCACGGATCGTCGCCCGGGATCGACACGCGCAGCGGCTTAAACTGGTAGGCGCGGCTGCTGTTTCCGCGGAAACGAATCTGGCTGCGATAGCGGATCGTCGTGTCCGCGCCATTGACGACGACGAGCGTCGTGTTGAACTGCCGGTCGAGTTTGTTCCCCGAATTGTCGCTCGGCGCGAGCGCGTTGTAAGCCGCGTTTTCCGCGCCGGTGAGGATGAGGAAATAATACGCCTCGGTCGTGCTCAGCGCCTCGTTCGTGACTTGGTACTGGCAGTTCGCATTTTGCCCGCCGTTCGCCGGCGCGGGCCAGGTGCGCGTGCTCACGCCGTCGTTTATCGCGATGTAAAATTCCACGATCGTCAGGTTCGCCTTCGCGCCGAGTGTCGTGAAAAATTTACTGGTCAGCGGATCGAGCGTCATCGCCTGCGATTGAAACACGCCCGGCGAAGTGCTCGTCGCATCGCGCCAGAAAAGCGTCGCCGTGAGAAACTGCGGCGCGGCCTCGTCGGTCACTTCGCAGGAAATCGTCACGGGGTCCGTGGATTTCGGGACGACGGGCGAATGCTTCACGTTGCGGATGATCGGCGGGATGTTCGCCGTCAGCACCGAATTCGCCGCGCCCGGTGTCGCGCCCGCCGCCGCCGTGCTCGGCGACCAGTTCTGCCCGTTGTCATTGCTGATCGCCGGGTTGCGCAACTCCATCGACTTGTTCCCGCCGTTCGCGCCCGTGGTCCAGTCCCAGCCGTTGAAAGTCGTCTCGATCACGCGCGTCGCCCAATCGCCCTCGTTCGCGTAAGTTACACTGTCCACCTTGTCGAAAGTCCCCGGCAGCAGGCCCGGCTTCGAGAGCGTGATTTTCTCGCCCGTATTCGCCAGCCCCGTCCCCGTCGCCCACGGTCCGAGCACGCCGCTGATCCCGTACGCACTTTGCACCACCGCCGGATTCGCCGCCACCACGAGGAAGCCGCCCGCCGCGATGCTCGTGCTCGCGGGGAAAGTGAAATCGAATCCCGACGTGACCGCCCACCCGCTCAGATCGACCGCCACCGCCGTGGGATTGTGCAACTCGATAAATTCGAGCGCCGTATTCTCCGGGTAGCCCGTGCCGGGGCGATACATGATTTCATTGACGACGACCTGAGCCTGCAACCGCCCGGCGGCGAGAAGGCAAACGGCAAAGAGGGAGCGGGCGATCTTGGTAAGCATGGTGGGGAATAAGGGATGCGGCCCAATGCTGACTCGAACCGTGCGCCAACCTAGTTCGCGGCACGGCGAGCGCAAATCGAGTTTCCCCCTGGGAGATGACAATTGAGTAAGGTTGCGACTACTGACGCTGAAGGCTCTGGACTGCGGCGATTCCTTCGCCGCTCTTCCGCACTCCAAAAGCTGCGCGCCGCGTTCCCTCAGCCTTCCACCTTCAACACATAGTCCTCGACCACGGGATTCGAGAGCAGGTCGCGGCAAATTTCGTGGAGCGCGGTTTCAGAGACATCACCGCTCAATTCCAACTCGATGAATTTTCCCACCCGCACGCTGGCGACCGCGCCGACGCCGTGGTGGCGGATGGCGTCGCGCACGGCGACTCCCTGCGGATCGAGAATGTTTTGTTTCGGCAGCACGATGACCTTGGCTTTCATGGCGCGGGAGAGTAGAGGCGTGTCCGCAAAGACTGCAATCGTGAATACCGCCCGCCCGCCCGCACCGTTGAAATTGCCGGATGACAAGCCGCCCGCGCTTCGCGTAACGTCCGCGCATATGTTCCGTTCACGCACGCTCACCGGTGGGCTCGCCATGTTGTGTTTAGCAGCTTTCGCCGTCGGCGAGGAGGCTTCCACACAAGTCACCGCATCCACGCCTCTCACCGCGGAGGAAGTCGCCAGCGCGGTGAAATCCGACACGTTCTCGATCCCGACGCCGGGCGAGTTGCTCTCCGCTTTGAACAAACTCGGGAAGATGGATTGGGCGGCGAAATTCCGCGCGCCGATCGCGACGAATTTTCCGAGCCGCGCGCAGATGGCGCTGAATCTCGGCGGGCTGATCGCGGATGCCTACATCGCGGTCGAGGCGGAGGATGCGCAGCAGGTGAAAAATCTCGGCAAGGACATCCTCGCGCTCGGAAAGAGCCTCGGCATCAGCAAGGAAATCCTTGATCGCGGCAAGAGCCTCACGGAATTCGCGGACACGAAACAATGGGACGTGCTGAAGGAGGAACTCGAGGCGACGCAGAACGAAGTGAAGGACGCGATGGAGCACAACAAGGACGCGGATCTCGTGATCCTCGTGACGCTCGGCGGCTGG
>JAYVRQ010000478.1:0-16086 GCA_043776145.1 Chthoniobacteraceae bacterium | reverse complement strand
TTTGCCGTCGCGCACATATTGGCGAAGGCCCGGCAGCGCGGCGTCCTCGATGCCTTCGCCGAGCACGATCATCTGCGCCTGCTGCAAATGAAACGCGGGCACCGGCGCATCGCCCCGCACCGCGCGCACCTCGACGCGCAGCGACGGCGTCTTTTGAAATGCGCGCGTGAGATAATAAAACGGGCCGTCGGAATCCTCGTTCGCATCGTTGCCGACGTAGAGCAGCGGAGCCTGCACGGGCTGCGGCGGGAGAATGTAGAGCGCGTTGTCGAACGCGACCTCATCGCCCGAGAGCGTGAGCTTTTCCGCCTCCGCAGGCGCGGGCCGCGCCACGCGCACCTGACCCGCGGGCACGTACACATCGAGCGCCTCCCCCGACGGCCACGCGAGCGCGAACTGCTCGCTCTTCGCCTCCGCGCTGTTGATGACGCGCACGCGCGGCCCCTTCGCCGCACCCTCCGCATCCTCTGTGTCCGCGATCCATTGCGCGGCGGCGTTGCCGAGCCGCTTCGCCGTCACCGGCTCCAGCCGCACCGTCACGCCCGGCGGCCACTCGAAACCCTGCAACCCCTCGACCCGCGCCCCCTCCTGCATATCGCTCACGATCACCACCTCGCGCGCGCCATCCGTCGAAGCATTCAGCATCTCCGCCGCCCGCAGCAGCGCCGCGCCGAGATTCGTCCCCGCCCAGCCCGGCGCGATGCCCGCGATTTTCTGCACCGCGTTTGCCACGCGCTCCTCCGCATTCGCCTTTCGCCAATCCTCAAAACCAATCAGCGTCCGCGGCGCACGATCGAACGCCAGCACCGCCACCTCATCCACCGGCGACGCCGCGCGCACCACCGCCTCCGCCTTCGCGCGCGCCTGCGCCGCGAGGTCTTCGCGCCGCATGCTCGCGCTTGCATCCACGAGCACCACGAGGCGTTTCCCCGCCGCCGCATCCGGCTGCGCCGCCGCGTTTTCGCGCTGCAAAAAAGGCCGCGCAAAACCCAGCGCCAGCAGCGCCAGCACGAGACACCGCAGCAGCAGCAGCCACAGGTTTTCGATGCGGCTCTTGCGCGTCACGCGCGGCGGCGACGGCGCGAGAAACATCAGCGAACTGAACGGCGTCACCTCGCGCGTCGTGCGCCGGATCAGGTGAAAAATCACCGGCCCCGCAATGGCGAGCGCGCCGAGAAGGAAGAGCGGCGTGAGGAAGTTCACCGGCGCGAAAGTGCCCTCTTATTTCTTCGCTTTCGCAGGCGGGATTGGCTCCAGCCGCGACACATGCAGAATCGCCAGTTTGGAAACGTCGTCATCCAGCCCCAGCGGATGACGGCCCGGGCGTCCGACATAAACAATGCTTCCGAAAACCCACGCGAATTCCGGATGCGGAACATCGTGTTTGGAACCGTCCGTGAGGAAAATACGGAACGGTTTGAACGGCCGTGTTGCGAGATGTTCGCGGATGCGCTTGGCGGTGATCATTGCAGCCAAAATGCCCTGCAAATGCCTCGCGCGCCAGCGCGAAACTTCGTCAAGCCGCGCATCGGGTGTGATTGGGCGTGGTGCCAGCCCGCGGCGCGAAATCCTCGCTGCGCTCGGTGTCCTCCCGCGCTCTCCCCGCTCAGCAGCGGATGATCACCGCCACGATGTCGCTCGGCACGCCCAGTTCCACATCGCGCTTCACCGCGCGGGCCTGGAATTCCCACTCCTGCGGCGCATCCGGCGTCGTCGTGTGGACCGTCGCCGTGCAAGG
Organism: Chthoniobacteraceae bacterium; assembly: GCA_043776145.1. Classification (GTDB taxonomy): domain Bacteria; phylum Verrucomicrobiota; class Verrucomicrobiia; order Chthoniobacterales; family Chthoniobacteraceae; genus JANLQB01. The sequence continues at coordinate 14,348 of JAYVRQ010000478.1, read as the reverse complement.
CGTGGCCGTGTAGCGCCCGAGCAGCCCCCACGCCGTCGTCCCCAGCCTGCGCCCATACAGATTGATCCCGTCGATATTCCCCCCGGCCTTGCGAAATTTCCCCGCGACCGTGCAGGCCGACGGCGAGTTCGCGTCGAAAAACTGCGGCTGATACGTCGCCGGATCGAAATTCGACCCCGCGCCGATCACACCGAGCGTCTGGCCGAGCGTGTCATTGTAGCCGGTCATCCCCTTCATGCTCTGCACCCATTTTTCGCGCCGCTTTTCCAGCCCCGCATTGATCCCAGAACTCATGCCCGGCTGCGCGGGCCACGCGGGCACCGTCGGCGCGGCGGGCGCCGTGCCCCCATCCGACCCATCCGTGATCCCATCCGCATAGCTCACGATCGCCCGCGTGAAAGTCTCGAACGTCGTGCGCACCGTGCGGTAAAGATACACGCCCCACGCCGCATCGGTGGCGATGGTGGTCACCTGCGAGGTGTTGAAGCCCGCCGCGCCGAGCGCGCCCTGGTTATCGGTAATATTTTGCCACCAATCGGCGCGGCCTTCGTTCGTTTTTGGGTAATAGGTTTGTTGCATTCCCTCTGGAGAGCGGTTCCCATGCCACAAGGCATCCAGCGCCGCCTTTTCTTCGATGTTTTCGTTTGGAAAGAGGAGGTGCTCGCGGGGAAAGTCGGAAGATTTTCGGGGAAAGGCGGGGTGCTCGCGGGGAAAGCCGGGGGATTCCCGGGAATCGTCGGAGAATTTTTCGCGGGAGTCGGAGGACTCCTGGCAAGAGTCGGAAGATTCTCAGAAATGATCCGCCGCCCAGCCGCCCGCGCACCCCGACGGATGGCGCGCGCACCCCCACCGCCCGCCCGCGCACCTCGGCGGAAGGCGCGCGCATGGGCTCCGCGCGCGGTGAGGCGGGTTCCGGGGAGCGCGCGCGTCTCGCGTGCTGGTTTCGGCGTCCCGCCGAAACGAACTTCCCTGCGCGTCCAATCCCGGCAAGAGCTCCGCCCCGGCAAAACCCCGGCGCGGCTCTTCGGGAGCGGAGCTCTTGCCGCAATCGGGCGCGGGAAAAAAGTCCGCCAAGGCGGGACGCCTTCGCCAGCACGCGAGACGCGCGCGCTACCCGGAAATCGCGGCCCGCCGTCAGCCCTGCCGTTCGCGGAAGGCTTGGTAATGGCGGGCCAGTTCCGCCGCCACTTCCGGCCCGGCGATCTCCGCGGCGAGCTGCACCGGGTCCACGCCCCGCGCGGCGAGGTTCCAGGTGCCCGCCAGCGTGTATTCAGCCCGCGGTCCGAGCTTGCGGAGGCAAATGGAAAAGGCCTCGCGGAAACAGGCCACTGCCCCATCTAGGTCGCCTTTAGCCCGGAGCGCCTCTCCCCGGTTGTTGACGGTGATGGCGACTTTTGGATTGTCAGCGCCAAAGACGGCACGGCAGATGCGCTCGGCTTCCTCAAAGCACGCCAGCGCCCCGTCCAGATCGCCTTTTTTCTGGAGAACGTTGCCACGGTTGCTGAGGACGATCGCGACTTGGGGGTGATCGTGACCGGATGCCTCGCGCTCGATCCTCTCAGCTTCCCGAAAGCACGCCAGCGCCCCGTCCAAGTCACCTTTGGCATAGAGAACGTTGCCGCGGTTGTTGACGCGAATGGCGACCTTCGGGTGATTGTCGCCGAAGGCCGCGCGGTCGATGCGCTCGGCTTCCTGAAAGCAGGCCAGCGCCCCGTCCAGATCGCCTTTTGCTCGGAGCACGTCGCCACGGTTGTTGACGTCTTTGGCAACGTTGGGGTGATCGTTGCCTAAGGCCGCGCGGCTGATGCGCTCGGCTTCCTGATAGCAGGCTAGCGCCCCGTCCAGATCGCCCATGTTCGAAAGATCGACGCCGCGATTGCCCGTCGCCGTGGCCACCCTGTAATGAGCGGGGCCAAAGGCAATGCGGAAATGTTTTTCCGCGAGAAAATTCGCGCCGAGCGCGGCGTCGTGTTCTGCGCGCTGCGAACGGTAGTTGCCAAGGACGAGCGCGAGATCGCCCGCTTCCGCGTGCAGGTCGTTCTTTTCCGCAAGCTCCAGCGCCGCCTCCGCGTGCGGGATGAAGGGCGCGTGCTGCCCCAGCTTCATGGGATTGATCGCATCGGCGAGCCGCCGCGCGAGCACCACCAGCACCGCGCGCAGAAGGTCGCGGTGCCGCTTCGCCTCGAGCCGCACCCGCATCACCCGCTGGGTGAGCCGGTGCAGGCTCGCGTCCCCCGAAAGCCGCACGACCGACCTCCGCACCAGCTCGTCCACCGCCGCGGGCACGTCCCGATTCCACCTCTTTCGAGCGATTTTCCGAAACCAGACTTTGGGCCACCAAGCCTTCGACTCGGCGAGCACCTCCGCGAGCAAGTCCAGCGCGATTCCCGCCGGGTGCAGGAACGCCGCCGCCTCCAGCACGCGCTCCGCCGCGGTGCCGGCCAGCTCTTCAATGTGGAGCGAGAGCGCGGCGAAGACGCTGCGCGCGTAATCTTCGCCGCGGTCTTTCTCCGGGTTCAACTCGCGCAGCACGGCCTCGCTCACGTCGGAACGTTCGTCGCGGAGCTTCTCCAAGAAGCGCTCGACGGTGATCGCGGGATGCTGCCCGAGGTAAGCGCCCGCCAGCGCGACCGCCAGCGCGTGATGCCCCACCACCGCCGCGATGGCATCAAGCGCCGCGTCCTTTCCCTCCCGCAAATCCGCGCGATGCTGGACGAGCAGCGCGCGCGCATCCGCCGCCGGGAGCACATCGACGGCGACTTCCGCGCGCACGCCCAGCTCCGGCCCATGCAGCCGCGTGGTGATGAGCCGTCGCGCGGGCGCCGCCACGCGCCAGTCGCGCAGCGCAGACGGTTCATCCACGTTGTCGAGGATGAGGAGGTTCTTTTTTTCACTCAAAAGCGCCGCCAGTTCGCGACGCACCGCGGAAAAATCCACCTGCGCGGGCAGCTCGATGCCGAGGGCGCGGGCGAGTTGCTCGGTGGCGAGATTGTGCCGCTCGCGGGAGGCATCGACCCACCACAAGCCCTCGTATTCACGCCCGTGCCGGAAGCAATAAGCGCGGGCGATCTCGGTCTTGCCAAAGCCGCCATCGCCCACGAGCGCCTGGGTGAGCGCCGCGGTCTGGTCGCTGCCGAGCGCCGCGTGGAGGCGGGCGAGTTCATCCGCCCGCCCGACGAAGCCGGGGTTCTCGACGATGCCGGCTTTGGGGAAGTTGTTCGGCGGGAGAGGGCCGCGGGGGAAGGGACGGGGCTCCTTTCCCGTCGTCGCAGATGATCCGCCGGGAAAAGCGCGCTGCCTGGCCGGCTTGGCGCGGCCTTCTTTGATCCGGGCCAGCAGCCGGTCGCGCGCGGAGGTTTCATCGTCAGTCGAGATGTCGATATAGACGAGCGAACGAAACAGGCCGAGGTCCGCGACGGGCGCGACGAGCACCGGGATGACGAGCCCCTTTGACCCATCGCCATCGAGCGCCGTAAAGCTGTTCAATTCCCGCCGCGCGAACGGCGAGTCGAAGTAAGCAGGCGAGAAGACGGGGAGCAGCCGCTCGCATTCCAGCACCGCGCGATTCATCTCCGTGAGGAAATCCCTTCCCGCTGCGAAATCCCACGCCTGGACGACGGTCGTGTATCCCTTTTCCTCCAGCTCGAAAGCGATCCACTCCGCCCAAGCCACGTCGCGCCCGGTGTAGCTGATGAAGAAATCTTTTTTCGAGTCCGGCACGCGGGGCTTTTGCCAGAAACGCGACGGCGGGGCAAGCGCGGCAAAGGGAGATGGATCGGCGTGGGTGCCCTTCTGGCCACTTTCCGCGAGGACTCACCTCACGCCGTCATGACTTTCCGCCGGACGATCTTGTTGCGTCCGCGCCGGGCGTTCAGGAAATCGAAGAGCGCCAGCTCCAGCGGCTGATCGGTGAGGAGCCGGTGATGGCTGATGCCGAGCCGCTGGCAGATCGCGTGGATGCCCGCGAGATGCGCGTCGCGGCGGCGCGTGTATTCGGCGCGGGCGAGCGAGGGTTCGAGGAAAAGGTCGCGGCCCGTTTCGAGATCGAGGAAGCGCGCGGGGGCGGCGAAGTCGAAGGTGAGTTCCGCGGGATCGGCGAGATGGAAGAGGAGCACCTCGTGCCCGCTGGCCGTGAGCATCGCGAGACTCGTTTCGAGCGTTTCCACCGGCGCGAGCAGGTCGGAGACGAGCACGATGAGCCCGCGCTTGCGCACGAGTTCCGCCATGCGTTTGAGCGGCGCGGAAAGATCGGTCGCCGCGCCGCCCGGCTCCTTTTCCAGCGCGAGCATGAGTTGCCGCAAATGCCCCGGACGATTCCGCGCCGGGAGATATTCGCGAACCGCTTCGTCGAACGTGAGCAACCCGACCGCGTCGCCCTGCTGCGAGAGAAAGTAGGCGAGCGTCGCCGCAAAAGTATTCGCATACGCCGCCTTCGTGTATCCACGCGAGCCGAACGTCATCGACTTGCTATTATCGACGAGCAGATGGCAGCGCAGGTTCGTCTCGTCCTCGAATTTCTTGATGAAATACCGATCCGTCCGCGCCACGAGCCGCCAGTCCAGATACCGCGGATCATCGCCCGGTGTGTAAGGCCGGTACTCCGTGAACTCGACGCTGAACCCATGATAAGGCGACCGATGCAACCCATGCCAAAACCCCTCGACCACCGTGCGCGCCCGCAGTTCCAAATTGCGGATCGCCATCAGCGCGGCGGGATCAAGGAAGGTGGTGGAGTTCGCCATAAAACACTACGGCTTTGATGGGCGGTACACGCGCAAGACCTGTCCGTCGAGTGTCCCTCCGATGCTGGCGATCGCCGCGTTGATTAAAGCCACCTGCCGCCTGTCATCGGGATCGTAAGTGCAGGCGACGATGCCCGCGTGTTGTCCGCTCACTTCGCGGTGAAGTCGGAAAAAGTGGCGACGGTTGTGTGTGAGGATCGCGCGGCGCTGCTCGGTTGCAAAGCGAAGCACTTCATCATCAGGAACGCCGCGTCCGCCGTTGCCAGCTTCTTGCGCAGTCAGGACATCGTGTCCAAGTTGGCGCAATCGCTCCACGATGCCGAACGGATAATTCTCGTTCGAGTAAAGCGCCGCCATTTAGTCCGACTCGTTTTCGCTGATCGCCGCGTCGATTTCCTCGCGGTTCGCCCGCGAGTAGGCCCAGGCGTTCACCAAATCCTGCGCGGTCAGCGTCGGGTAATCGCGGAGCAGTTGGGCTTCGTTCGCGCCGAGACGCCGGGCATTCTCCAGCAGCCACACCGGGATGCGTGTGCGGACGATGCACGCCTCACCGCCGCAAACATTGGCGATGCTCTCGATCCCTGGCCACGTCGCGCCGACATCCTGCGCGGCCCATTGGAGAACCTGCGCTTTCTCGGCGCGCGACATGTGCGCGAGGAGGTCGGCGGCGGAATCAAGTGCGGCGCTCATGTCGCGACGCTATCTCGTTTTCTCCACACTCTCCAGCACGCGCGCGATCACCTTCCCCACGCTCACGCCCTCCGCTTCCGCGCGATAATTCACGAGCACGCGATGCCGCAGCACCGGCGCGGCGAGCGCCACGATGTCCTCCTTCGTCACATGCGCGCGGCCTTGCAAAAGCGCGCGCGCTTTTCCTCCCAAAACCAAAAACTGCGCGGCCCGCGTGCCGGCGCCCCAGCTTACCCAATCGTTCACAAACTCCGGCGTGCTCGGCTGGCGCGGGCGCGTGGCGGCGGCGAGGCGCACGGCGTAGCGCACGAGGTCTTCGGCCACAGGCACCTGCCGCACGAGCGCATGGAAACGCTGCACGTCCTCGCCGGTAAAAAGCGGGTCGATTTTTTCGCCAGTCGCGGCGGTGGTGCGCTGCACGACGGCGACCTCGTCGGCCTCCGGGAGGTAGTCGATGACGACGTTGAACATGAAGCGATCGAGCTGCGCCTCGGGCAGTGGATACGTGCCTTCCATCTCGATCGGATTCTGCGTCGCCAGCACGAAGAAGGGCTCCGGCAGCGCGTAGCGCCGTCCGCTCGCGGTGACTTGATGCTCCTGCATCGCCTCCAGCAAGGCGGCCTGCGTCTTCGGCGGCGTGCGGTTGATCTCATCGGCGAGCAGCATGTTTCCAAAAACCGGCCCAGGCACAAAAACGAGCGCGCGTCCCTCACTCGTGTCCTGCAAAATCTCGACGCCCGTGATGTCCGTCGGCATCAGGTCCGGCGTGAATTGGATGCGGCGGAATTCGAGATGAAAAATCTGCGCGATGCTTTTCACCAGCAGCGTTTTCGCCAGCCCCGGCGCGCCCGTGATGAGACAATGCCCGCCCGCAAAAAGCGCGACCAGGATCTGCTCGATCACCTCGTGCTGACCCACGATGACCTTGCCGAGTTCGCGCAGGATGCGCGGCTTGGCGAGCTGGAGTTCGGCGAAAGTCTTCGCGTCGGAATCGGGGAGGGCGGGCGGCTGTGGAGTCATGCGCGCCCAAGCAAGCGCATGTGCCTCCGCGACGCCAGCCTTTCAGCGAATGCGAATCACGGCGGAATTCGGAGGATCTCCTTTGCGCGCCAGCCCGTCCTTGAGCTTTCGGCATTCCGGGCGAGAATGCGCGCCCTTTTCCAAATGCTCACCATTCGCGATCTCAGAAAATCTGTCGGCGGGCGCACGCTCTTCGAGGGTGCGTCGATGACGGTGAACTATGGCGAGCGCGTGGCGCTGGTCGGGCCGAATGGCGCGGGGAAATCCACGCTGTTCTCGATCATCCTGAAACGCGATGAGCCGGACGCGGGTGCGATCGAGCGCGATCCGTGGACAATGGTCGGCTATCTGCCGCAGGAGGGTGAAGCGGTCGGGGAAGAGACGGTGATGGATATTGCGACGGGACGCGCGGGCGAGATCGCGGCGCTGGAGGAAACGCTGAAACGGCTGGAGGCGGCGGGCGATGTCGAGTCGCCGGAATATCTCGAAGCCCACGCGAAGCACGATGCGCTGTGCGATCCGCAGACGGATGCGAAGGCGAAGAAAATGTTGCGCGGGCTCGGCTATCGCGAGGCGGACTTCGGGCGGAAGGCGAAGGAAATGAGCGGCGGCTGGGTGATGCGCGCGCATCTCGCGCGGCTGCTCACGATGGAGCCCGATCTGCTGCTGCTCGACGAGCCGACGAACCATCTCGATCTGCTCTCGCTGCTGTGGCTCCAGGAGTATTTGAAAAACTATTCCGGCGCGGTGCTGATGATTTCGCACGACCGGGAGTTCATGGATGAAGTCGTGCAGAACGTGCATGAGATCGCGGGGCAGAAGCTCGTTCCGTATGCGGGAAATTATTCCGCGTTCCTCGAACAGCGCGAGGCGGAGTATGAGAAGCAGGTCGCGGCTTACAAAAATCAGCAAAAGGAAATCGCGTCGCTGCGCGAATTCTACGACCGCTTCCGGCAGGTGGCCTCGAAGGCGTCGCAGGCAATGAGCAAGCTCAAGCAAATCGAGCGGCTCGAATTGATCGAGAAACCCGTGCCACCGAAGAAGCCGTTCCGCTTCCAAATCCCGCAGCCGCCGCGCGGTGGCTCGCGCGCAATCACGCTGGAAGGGATCGAGATGGCCTACGGCACGCATCGCGTTTACTCCGGGCTCGATCTCACGATCGAACGCGGCGAGCGCACCGTGCTCGTCGGCCCGAACGGCTCTGGCAAATCCACGCTGCTGAAAATTCTCGCGGGCGTCGTCGAATTCCAAAAAGGCGAACGCAAGCTCGGGCACAACGCGAAGATCGGATACTTTAGCCAGCACCGCGCGGACACGCTGGATGCCAGCAAGACGGTGCTTCAGGAAGTGCTCGATGTCGCGCCGACCATGCGCGAGGAGGAGGCGCGCGGCATCCTCGGCTCGTTCCTTTTTCGCAAGGACGAGATTTACAAAAAAACGGGCATCCTCAGCGGCGGCGAAAAGAGCCGGCTCAATCTCATCAAATTCCTCGTCGATCCGCCGAACCTGCTGCTCATGGACGAGCCGACGACGCACCTCGACATCCACAGCGTCGAGTCGCTCGTGCTCGCGCTCGGCAGTTACGAGGGCACGCTCGTCTTCATTTCGCACGACGTGCATTTCATCCGCAAACTCGCGAACCGCGTGCTGCACGTGAGCGCCGGGAAGGCGATGCCGTATCCCGGCGGCTACGATTATTTTTTGGAAAAGACCGGCGCACTCGCCAGCGAACGCGCCGCGCTCACCGCGCGGTAGGTGCAACGCGAGCTGGGAAGCTCGTGTCACTTTTGCTCACACCTTCCGCTGATGCTCGCTCAGATACGTGCCCAGGCTTTTCGCCATCGTCACAAAGTCCGCCGGGATCATCAGCACCGTCGTGCTGTTATTCTCCGCGCCGATTTCCGAGAGCATCTGCATCCGCCGCAGTTCCAGCGCCACCGGATTTCCCGCCATCTGCTCCGCCGCCTGCGAGAGCTTTAGCGACGCCTCCAGTTCCGCCTCCGCCTTGATGATCCGCGCCCGCTTTTCGCGGATCGCCTCCGCCTGCATCGCCATCACCTGCTGCATCGCCTCGGGCAGCTCCACATCCTTCATCTCGAAGCGCTCCACCTCCAGCCCCCACGCCACCGTCGAGGGCATGATCCCCGCACGCAGCAGATCGTTGATCTTGTCGCGCTGCTGGAGCACCTCGTCGAGATCGTGCTGCCCGATGATGTTGCGCAGACTCGTCAGCGCCAGTTGATACACCGCCTGCGCCGCATTGTTCACTGCGATCACCGACTTCGCCGGGTCCACGATCTTATACCAAAGCACCGCGTTCACTTTGATCGTCACGCTGTCGCGCGTGATCGTCTCCTGCTGCTCGGCGGACACGGTGGAAATGCGGATGTCGATATTCACCCATCGCTCGATCCCGAGCGGAACGATCCAGAACAACCCCGGCCCGCGCACGCCGGTGAACCTCCCCAGCCGAAACACCACGCCGCGCTGATATTCCTGCGCAACGCGCAACCCGGAGAGCAATAGTACGACGATGACTGCGATGGCGATATACATGGCTGCGCATTCTCACGCATCATTGCCAGCGAGAACAGGTAATACGGGAATCACTTTCCTTTTCCACACTCCCCAAAAAATACCACCCTTGGACGCGGACCACCTCGAATTCACGAACCGGCCCCGGATTCTGCTCGCACATAATCCCACCAATCGGCGGCGATGAATGAAGTGCGATGATTCATCACTTTGAGCGGACCGATCTGCCATGCACTCAGCGCGGATTTCGGACGGTCACCTGCTTGACCTGAACCGTGGCATTGTGGGGAGCGCTGATGCCGATCGGCTCGTTGACGCCCTTGAAATTGGCTTCCCAGCGAGCACGCTCGCGACCATCGACCGCGACTATCATTTGATCTGGCTGAACCGTCACCTTCAAACTAATGAGTTGCTTGATCGGAATCCTTCCGGCATTTGGACGATGCGGGTCGCGAATCGGCCCGCCGTCGAGACGAAGATCACTTGGGTTTTTTCCCCAATTGAGGATCATGTGGTTTTCCCCCGAATTGAAGATCATTTCGCAGGCTGCGCAACTGAGGCGGACTTGGCCGTCGGTGATTAAAATGTATTCAATCTCGATCGGCGGCTGGAAGGTCCTCTCCGTTTTCAATCCCGGTTCACCCTTCACGACGAAGTATCCGTCTTTGACATCATATTGGCCGTCCATCATCAGCAGGACATCAATGCCGGCTTCGGGAATCATCGGCTTCGCATCACGCGCGAATTTCCTGTGCCCGAGTAACTCGTCGATCATCGACAACACATTCCCCCAATGTTTATGCTCCGCCGCTCGCTCCTCTCTCTCTGCCACCCTTTGCTCTGCCTCCGCGGCGCTACGAGCATCCTCCCAACCATAGTCCGTGGGACGACCAGAATAAGCCCACCAGCTTTCAATGACATCCCGTTCCTTCAGAATAACAGTGCCAACAGATGGATATTGAAGGACGAGATCCATCATTCGCTTACGAGTCGGCATGCGAATCATTTTGTCACGGCGGTAAAGATAGTCCATCTCCGTCTCATAGCAGTAAGGATAATGCCTCACTAACAGACGCATAATTCCGTTAGGGTCAGAGGAAGCAAAACCTACCGCAGCGTCAAATGCCACCTTTTGCTCTTTCCAATCCTTACCGCCGTTACCACGAGGAGGATGAGTTTTGAGCCATCGTAAGCATCCGGTGCGCGTCCTAAGCTCGGCTAACCGCTCCGTCTTCTGTCGAACTAGGTCTTCAAGTTTGGCACGGCAAGATGGGCATTCCGCCCAGCGAAATCCAAGCCTCTTGTCGCCGCGCCATTGCCACTCGTCGCGCCATTGCCATCCGCGCTCCCAAAACCCACAAATTCTCCCACATCCGAGATTGTCGACATTCGCAGAAAACTCCTGGCGGTCGATCTGTTTTGCCACAAACCTCGTGCAAAGCCTTATACCAAACGCCCAACGCAATCCCCGCAAGGATGCAGAGCAATCCAGCGATTCCGGCGAGCGCCGACTGCGGGTTCGCGAGGAGAAACCCTCCGACAGCGAAGCAGGCCAAGCACGCGACAACGTACGCCATAATGTTCAACATCCGATGGATCCGGTTTTGTGGCGATTTGGGATTGTTGGCCAACGAGAATGAGTAGCGAACATCCCTCGTGGGTATTTCGGGATACTGTGGACTCGTCTGACGCACGTTTGCCCAATTCCAGCGATCAGCAGGCCCCTCGCCTCTGCAATCAGAATATGAGCACCTCTCGCTATTATCGAACTTGCCACGCTTGTATGCGCGCTCGCAATAAACGCACCAGACGTAGTCTGATACAACGGCGGTCACAAAATGCTTATCAGGAGCGAGCCATCTGGGAAGATGCGCTCGAATGGTCTTGCGATTTCTAACGGCCATCGCGATGGCAAATACAAAATTAAATGCGCCAAACCCGAGCCAGAGACCGAGGTCATAATCAGACCATCTTTGCCCAGTTATTAGACCAAGAAGCGCCCACAAAAGGAATGATACAATCAACAGGATCAGACCCGGGGATTTCTTCTTTGGAACAGGAGCCACGGTTTTCGCACGTTTCTTCTTTGAAACAGGAACCGCGGTTTTCGCGCGTTCCGGCGGCGGCGCTACGGAGGGTATCTTTTGTTCGACCGTCTCAAATCGACCGCTACAAAACCGGCAACAAACTACTAGGCCCACGCGTGTTCTTCCGATCGTAATCTCTCTCGAGCAGTGCGGGCAGGTAACGAGAGGCATCTTTCTTTGAAGGGAAAGATGCCGTTAGTGCGGGAACGGCGCTTCGGTCTGCGCCGTGTCGTTCGCTGCGGTGGAAAGTGCCGACTGGCCCAGCCAGAAAAGGCCGGCACCGACCTTTTCGGCAACGGTCCGGTGCTCCTGCCGGGGGCGTGAGTCCGCGCCGCGCGAGCTTCCGCAGCAACTCTCTTTGCGGGTGGTCTCGCAACCAGTGACGATGCCCGCGAGGGAGAGGACTGCGAGAAGTGGGGCGATGGGTTTCATGTTTCCCGATGGCAGGCTGCGTGAGGAAACACCTGCGCGCGCCGCAGGGTCAAGCGGCATTCGTCGCTCCCAAATTTCACTTGGGAGCGCGCTTGTTCGCGAAGCTTTGCTTCGTCGCCGAGCGAGCCTTCACGCGAAGTGCAACTTAGTCAGATGTGCGTTGCCAAGTGAAACTTGGCAACGAGGAACGGGGGAAAGGCGTGTTTGGATTCTCGGAAGGCGTTGAACGTCAGCGGCAGGCAAGTCCCTTGCCAGAACGGGGTGCGTCCGCTACTCTTCGCCCATGAGTAATGCTGCGGCGAACGCGCCCTTCATCACCGAAGACGAATACCTCGCGAGCGAGATTCGCAGTGAGTTCAAGCGCGAGTATCTCGGCGGCGTGATTTACGCGATGGCTGGCGCGAGCGAGGCGCATAACGTCATTGCGATGAATCTTTACGCGGGATTGCACCGGCGGCTGCGCGGCAAACCGTGCCAGCCTTTTGGCTCCGATATGAAAGTGCGCCTGCTGCCGCTCGACAGCACTTATTATTATTACCCCGATGCCATGATCGCGTGCGATCCGGCGGACTCGGGGCATGGGTGGCGTGAGCGGCCATCGGCGTTGTTCGAGATCATTTCCGAAGACACCCGGCGGATCGATGAGCGTGAAAAGCGGCTGGCTTATCTGCAACTGGCGAGTCTTGAGGCCTACGTGCGGATCGAGCAGGATCGCACGGAAGTCGTCGTCGAGCGGCGCACGCCGGAGGGTTGGCGAGCCGAACGGTTGAGCGGACTGGCAGCGGTGGTGCGCCTTCCAACGCTCGAGATCGATCTGCCGCTCGGGGAACTTTACGAGCGGGTGCAATTTCCGAGATAGCGGCGGGACAAGCCGACGACGCACTTTCACCGCTCCGGATCGCGCGGGAATTTCACGTAGGGCAGCCGCGCGCCGCGGTAGGTGAATTGGTCCGCGCGAATCTCCCGCGCGGGCCGCAGCTTCTTCGTCCCGCTGATGCCGATGATGTCGTCCTGATCCACGCCGTCGCCGGAAATCCCGATCGCGCCGATGACCTTGCCATCGCGGTAAAGCGGGAAGCCGCCGGGGAAAATCGTGATGCCGTTTGGCAGATTCGGATTGCCGGGAAACGGCGGCTTCGCGGGATCCGGCGACCGGCGCAGACTCACGGCTTCCTGGAATCCGAACAGCGGCCCGTGCTCGCGTCCGTCGATTCCGGGCGGGTAAAATTTTTGCGCGAGAAAACCGACCGTGCGGCTCGACATGGCCATCTGGCTGTTCGAGAAAAAAATCGCCGTGCGCGCTTTTTGCACCGCCACATCCCAACTGAAAATCGTGGCCTCGCCGGTGCGGAAGACGCCGAGGATTTCAGGCTTCTCGCCGGCCTTGTCGGGATTTGCGACGACCGAGATGAAGACCTTCACCGAAGTCCCGATCGGCAGGCGAATGCCCGCGCGCGTCGTGAGCGCGCGATGCGCCGCCATGTTGATCGCCTCCTCGACATCGCCGCGACTCAGCCGCCGCGCGACGCCGCCGATTTTCGCGCGCACGGGATCGTTCAGCAGCGGATCGTCGCGCAGCTTGAAGCGCACTTCGCCCTCGTAATCGCCGAACGTCCGGCGCTCCCACGGATACGGCGCGGGCGACGCTTTCGGATCGAGGTCGATGAGTTGCGGCACGTCGTTGAACACGACGGGCACGCCGCGCACGGGCCGGCCATGCGCGCCGAGCGGATCGGGATCGTGAACGTCCTCGATGTCGCGGTGCGGCGGATGCACGTAGGGAATGCGGATGCCGTTGATGAGCACATGATTCGCCTCGATGGATTTGTCCGGGCGGAATCCGGTCTGGCCCGCGAGCGCCACGAATTCGTCGATGTCCTTTCCCTCCTTGAAACCCGTGCTCGCCTCGGACTGCGTCTCTTTCAAAAAGATCGCCGCCGCCGGGCAGAGATTCGTGGGGCTGCCGTCGCCGGTCACGCCGATGCCGCCGACGAGTTCGCCGTCTTTGTAAAGCGGGACGCCGCCGGGCGAATCGTTCAGCGAGCCGAGCAGCACGCTCGGCGCGCGCACGCCGGGCGATGTGTCGTCATTCACGAGCGCCGTCGGGTCGAAGCCGTTCGGGATGTACTTCATGAAATTGACGTCCGAAAAAAACAGGCTCGAAAGACCGACGCCGACGAGCGGGCCGTTGCCGGTGTTCCGTACGCCGGGCGGGAAATGCTGCTGAATGATGAAGCCCGCCGTGCGCGAAGTGAACGCCTCCTGATTGCTGCTCAAAAATGCCGCCGTGCCCGCGCGGGTGATCGCCGCGGCGAGCAGGCCGAAGCGCCGGGTGGCCGTGATGCCGAAATCGAAGGCGGGAAGCGGGTTCGGGATGCGCCCGTCCATGTCCCACGCGGCGAGCACGAATCCATCGCGATCCGTGACCGCGATGATCGCGCGCCGGTCGATGCGTGCGGCTTCGGTGGCGGCGTTGGCGATGATGGTTTCGACATCCTCCTTCGTGAGTTGCGCCACTTCCGCGTGCAGCGCGGACACGGCGGAGACAAGCGCCAGAGCGGCCTGGCAGGAGATCGAGCGGAGCGGACTTTTCATCGCGAGCCGGAGGATTCACAAAATCGCGCGCCGAAGCAAGCGCGGGCGCAGCGCGCTTTTTTTCGATGTTCGATGTTCGATGTTCGATGTTCGATGTTCCAACTTCCCGATGCACCGTCCGCTTTCCATCCTCGTCACCGGCTCCGCTGGCCGCATCGGTCGCGCCGTCGTCTCCGAACTCACGCGGCGCGGCCACACCGTGCGCGGCTTCGATCGCGCGCCGACGCCGGGCCTCGCGGACTGCATC
>JAYVRQ010000477.1:0-4444 GCA_043776145.1 Chthoniobacteraceae bacterium | reverse complement strand
TGTTGTAATGCAGCACGCGCACCACGGTCTGCGCGCCCGCGCGACTGACGAAGACAACGCCGAACAGCGCCAGCACGGCGATGAGGAGAAGTTTTGGGAGCGCGAACATTGCCGCCGCATATCCGCCGTCGATCGCACCCTCGCAAATGAAACGTGTGGCGGGCGGCGCACGGCTCGTCTTTAATTCCGGCCCCATGTCCATCGAGCACTCCGATCCGATCAACTCGCAAATCCTCGCCGTTTCCGAGGACCAGATTCAGGGCTTCGTTCGCGAGCCGTTCGTCGAGATCGCCGAGAAATCCGGCGTGCCGCTGGAGACGGTGCTCGCTCGCATCAAGACGATGCTCGCGGCGGGCACGATCCGGCGCGTGCGGCAGACGCTGGTCGCCAGCAATCTCGCCGAGGGCGCGCTCGTCGCGTGGCGTGTGCCGGAGGAAAAGCTGAACGATGCGTTCGACTTCATGTTTCAGCGCGATCCGTTCAGCGGCCACGTCGTCGTGCGCTCGACGGATGCGCAGACGACCGGCTCCGAGTTCCGCCTCTGGACCACGCTGAAAGTGCCCGTCGGTGCTTCGATGGAGGAACATTGCCGCGTGCTGATGCGCCACACGGGTTGCGAGAAATTCAAGCTCATGCCCGCGCGTGGCATCTTCGCGCTCGGCGTCGGGCATGTGCGGCGGAAGACGATCGAGCCCGGCGACAAATCCGCCGACCCCGCGCGCATGATCGCCGTCGGCGTGGTGCAGCTCAGCGAGCTCGAATGGGAAATCCTGCTCGCGCTCAAGCGCGAACTGACGCTCGACGAAATCCGCACGGGCTTGTGGAAAGACCGTGCGGCGGAGGCGGGAGTCGATCTCGAGACGTTCTGCCGTGTGGCGGAAGACCTGAACGCGCGCAAGGTCATCGGGCGGTTTTCCACCTTTCTCGAACACGTCAAACCCAGCGCCACCGGCCAGCGCGTCACGCGCTTCAACGCGCTCTTCCACTGGCGCGTGCCCGCGGGCCACGAGGTCGAGGCGGGCAGCGAAGTGGGTCGCCACGAAATCCTGACGCACTGCTACTGGCGCGAGGGCGGGCCGGATTTCAACAACGTGAACATCATGGCCGTCTGCCACGGCACCGAGAAGGAGCGCGTCTTCACGCACAAAGCCGCGATCGACGCGCACCTCGCGAGCATCGGCATCCCCGTCAGCTATACGAACGTCTTTTGGGGCGGACGCAGCGAGATCAAGCCGAGCGAGATTTCGCCAAAGGTGCATCGCGAATGGCTCGCGAAGATGGACGTGGTGGAGGCGGTGCCCGCGTAGGGCAGTCGTTCGGAAAGTGCTCAGTGCTCAGTGGGAAAGGTGCAACTGAGCACTGAGCACCCGCCGCCGCGATTGAACGACTTCACCGGTCTTGCCACTAAGAGTGCCAACCTCTTAGCCTGCCCCATGTCCAATCCCACGCTGTCCGCTCCCCTTCCCCAAGATGATGTCGCCGCGATTGATGAACTGCGCCTGGTTTATGGACGGCTCGCGGATGAGTTGAAGAAGATCATCGTCGGCCAGCACAACGTCATCGAACAACTGGCGATCTGCCTTTTCTCCCGCGGCCATGCGCTGCTCATGGGCGTGCCGGGGTTGGCGAAAACCCTGCTCATCAGCCGCCTCGCGGAGACGATGTCGCTCTCCTTCAGCCGCATTCAATTCACCCCCGATCTCATGCCGATGGACATCACGGGCACCGATATTTTGCAGGAACTACCCGGCGGAAAACGCGCGTTCGAATTCGCGAAAGGCCCGGTCTTCGCGAACATCGTGCTCGCCGATGAAATCAACCGCGCGCCCGCGAAAACGCAGGCCGCGATGCTCGAAGCGATGCAGGAACATCGCGTGACCGTCGCGGGTCGCACTTACACGCTCGACTCGCCGTTCTTCGTGCTCGCGACGCAAAACCCAATCGAGCAGGAAGGCACCTACCCGCTGCCCGAGGCGCAGCTCGATCGCTTTATGTTTATGATCGGCGTCGATTACCCCTCGCGCGCCGAGGAAATCGCCATCGCCCGCAGCACCACCGGCGCCTCCATCCCGCAGCTCAATCACATCCTCGACGGCGCCCGCGTGCAGGCTTTCCAGGATCTCGTCCGCCGCGTCCCCGTCCCCGATCACCTCTACGAATTCGCCGTCGATCTCGCCCGCCGCACCCGCCCCGCCAGCGCCGAAGCCCCGACCTGGCTCAAGCCGCTGGTAAGTTGGGGAGCCGGCCCGCGCGCCGTGCAGTATCTCATTTTGGGAGCGAAAGCGCGGGCGGCTTTGCAGGGTAGTTATGTCGTGCGAATGGAAGACATCGTCGCCGTCGCCGAGCCGGTGCTGAGACATCGAGTGATGACGACTTTCACGGCGGAGAGTGAAGGTGTTTCCAGTCGTGATGTAGCGAAGCGGCTGGTGGAGGAACTGAGTAAGGCTGCCTAAAAATGAAACACACGCTCATCATCACGCTGATTTCCGCCGTTGCGAATCTACAAGCCGCAGTCGCTGAACCTGAGTCTAAAGCGGACGTGCCCGAACCTTTAGCGGAACCCGTAAAATGCAACTCTCTTGTGGTCCTGCCTAACGGCGGAGTGTTAGTTACCGGAGGAAAGCCACCCAAGGAACAGTCATATCTCTGGACGCCTGACACAAAGAAATGGAAGGCGCTTGAGCAAGCTGGAATGTGGTGCATGGGCGACCTTCAAGTTGCGCCCTCGAACGTGAACCAACTTCTGGTTAGTGGTCGTGATGGCTTTGTCTCCGTGGACGGAGGCAAGACTTGGCGGCAAGCTTTTCCCCAGTATGTGACTCCCGAAGGGAAAAGGGTTCAAATCGGCACATCGTTTTGGTCGATTAAGAAGCCCGATACGCTGCTTCTTCAGCAAATGGCATTCGGCAAAGAAACGCCAATCTTTGAGATGGACGTTCCCGCAGGTAAGCTCAACCCGTGGTCAAAGACTCCGCAGTTTTTCTCCAGATACGAACGCGTTGGCGAAAAACATTTTGGTTGGATGGGACCAACGGATGCCACGCCGCCAATTTGTGTGTTGAGCGATGATGATGGCAAGACTTGGACGCCAGTGCCCCCGGAAGAAACGCCTTGGTCGCTCCACGCGATAGCTCAGGCACAACGCGATAAGTTAATACCGCCCTCCAAAAGGCCTGTGGCTAGTCGGCTTGCCGTCACATGGGCCGCCGAGATTGGAAGTGCCGCTTTCTGTCGCTTCGAGTGCCTCGTCGGCGAGAAGCTCGATCCGTCGTTAGCGACACTTTTTACTTCTTCCGATCACGGAAAAACGTGGGCTGCCGCCACGTTGGAGAAGCGCACCGCAGACGTGCAAACGCTGTTTGCCGGTTCTCCATTCCTAGCCAAGGAAACCAAGGGTCGTGCTGTCATCAGTCCAAATGGAGAGTTAAAATTTCGATTCGATCAGAAGTCGCAACGCGTCTTTGCGGGGCTAAATGGCGAATGGTTTGTAACAACTCCCACGGATCGCGAATGGCACCGCATCAATCGTCTCCAATAGAAAGTGCCAACGGCGCATTTCATGTGGTCGGCCCGACGCAGAATTTAGCTACTGATGGCGACGAATCGAGGACGAGTCGGAGTAGGAGGATGATTTAACCCATGCCCGAGCCCGCAACCACCCGCAGCTTTCTCGATCCAGCGGTTCTCGCGCGACTCATTGCGCTGCCGCTGCACGCACGGCACGCGATGCTCGGGAATGTTTCCGGCAAACACCGCAGCCCGGTGCGCGGGTCGTCGCTGGAATTTGCGCAGTATCGCAAGTACGTGCCGGGCGATGACACGCGGCGGCTGGACTGGCGGACTTGGGGGCGCAGCGACCGGTTTTACATCAAGGAATTCGAGGCCGACACGAATCTGCGGCTCTGCCTGCTCATCGACACGAGCGGCTCGATGGGCTTTGGGCCGAAGGGGAACACGCGGCTCGATTACGCACGCAAACTCGCGGGCACGCTCGGCTACGTCGCCGCGCAGCAGGGCGATGGCGTCGGGCTTTGGAGCCTCGCGGAAAAGCCGGTCGAGATTCCCGCGAAACGCGGCGCGACGCATCTCGGGCTGGTGCTCGATCAAATGGCGGGCCTCGAACCGACCGGCGGCACGACACTGCTCACCTCGCTGCACGATGCCGCGGAGAAAATCCGCCAGCGCGCGCTCGTCATCATCCTTTCCGATTTCTTCGTCCCGCCCACGGAGCTGAAATCCGCGATTCAGCACCTCCGTTTCCGTAAGCACGACATCGCCGCGTTTCACCTCCTCGATCAGCGCGAACTCGATTTCGAGTTCGATCGCCCCGCGCGTTTCATCGACCTGGAAGGCGGCGAAGCCATCCTCGCCGACCCCTCGCTCATCGCGCGCAATTACCGCGAAGCCGTCCGCCTTTACCTCGCCGAAATGGACGACATCGTGC
>JAYVRQ010000476.1:0-4448 GCA_043776145.1 Chthoniobacteraceae bacterium | reverse complement strand
CGGCGATCGAGAAGGTGGACGCCGCGCTGCGTGCGCCGCAGGTCTTGATCCTGTGCCCGACGCGCGAGCTGGCGGTGCAGGTCGCCGAGGAAGTCGCGAAGCTCGCGTTTTTCAAAAAAGGCGTGCGTGAGCTGCCGATTTACGGCGGGCAAAGTTACGACCGGCAGTACAAGGGTTTGCAGGCGGGATCACAGATCATCATCGGCACGCCGGGGCGCGTGATGGATCATCTTGATCGCAAGTCGCTGAAGCTGGATCAGCTCAAGATGGTGGTGCTCGATGAGGCGGATCGGATGCTCGACATGGGCTTTCGCGAGGACATCGAGACGATCCTGAAACAAGCGCCCACCGACCGGCAGACGGTGTTCTTTTCGGCGACGCTGCCGCAGCCGATCAAGATGCTCATCAAAAACTATTCGCGCGATCCGGTGAACGTGCGGATCGAGGCGGCGACGATGGATGTGCCTGCGATCGAGCAGGTGTATTACGAAGTGGATCGCCGCTCGAAACTCGAAGTGCTCGGGCGTTTGATCGACATGCACGATTTCAAATACGGGCTGATTTTTTGCGCGACGAAGATGATGTGCGACGAGTTGACCGAGCATCTGATCGCGCGCGGATATGCGGCGGACAAACTGCACGGCGACATGACGCAGCAAATGCGCGAGCGGGTGATGGGCAAGTTTCGCAAGAAGGGCATCGAGTTTCTCGTGGCGACGGATGTAGCGGCGCGCGGGCTGGACGTGGACGACATCGAGGTCGTGTTCAATTACGACCTGCCGCACGATGGCGAGGACTACGTGCATCGCATCGGCCGCACGGGCCGCGCGGGAAAGTTGGGACGCGCGATCACGTTCGTGGCGGGGCGCGAGATTTGGAAGATGCAGAACATTATTAAGTTCACGCGCGGACGCATCAAGCGGGAGAAGGTGCCATCGGCGGAGGAGGTCGAGGAGAAGCGGACGAACGTCTTTTTCGAGTCGCTGAAGGAGACGCTGGAGAAAGGCGATTTCAAGCGCCACGACGCGGTGATCGACCGTCTGCTCGAAGCGGGACATTCACCCACGGACATCTCCAGCGCGCTGATCCACCTGCTCGGCGACGAAGGTAAATCCGCGTCGCCGATTCCCGAGGACAACCCCGCGCCCGCGCGCCGCGAGTATGGCGGGTCGAATCGCGAGTATCCAAAATACGAACCGCGCTCCGGCCCGCGCGAACGACCTGCGGGTTTTCAGCGGAACGATGACCGGAAGGAGCGCCCGCCTTTCCGCGAAGCGCGCCAGGAAATGCGCCCGCCGAATCGTCCTGATCGTCCCGAACGCGAAGAGTCTCCCGTCTCACACGAGGCTGGGATGACGCGCCTGAATTTCAACTGCGGACGCGATCACCAAATCGCGCCGGGCGATCTCGTCGGCGTGATCGCAGGCGTCGCGCGACTGCCAAAGGAAAACATCGGCGCGATCCGCGTGCAGACGAAAACATCCTTCGTCGATGTCGCCGACGATGCCGCCGCGCTCGTTTTGAAAAAGCTGAACGGCATCAAATTCAAAGGCCGCAAACTCGCCGTCTCCCGCGCCGCGTAGTTCCCCGTGACCGCCCGCCAAGTCTTTTACGAAGGCCGCGTCCAGGGTGTCGGCTTCCGCTTTTCCTGCAAACAAATCGCGCGCGGCTACGAGGTCGTCGGCTGGGTGCAAAATCTCGACGATGGCCGCGTGGAACTGCAATGCAGCGGCGAAACGGAAGAGGTCGAAGCCTTCCTCGAAGGCATCGCGGAGAGCCAGCTCAAGAGCCACATCAAGAGCGTGGCCGCGACCGTGATCCCGCCGCTGGTCGGCATGCGCGGCTTCGAGATCGCATCGTAAAAAAGCCAAATCGAAAATGCCCGCGGATCGCCTCAAAAAAATCCTCGATGTCAAAGCGCAGGAAGTCGCGCGCCTGCTTCCGAAGATCGACCTGCTGCGCGCCGCCGCGCTCGATCGCGATGAATTTCGCGGCTTCGCGCGGCGGCTCGATCGCGGGCCGGAGCAGCTCGGGCTCATCGCGGAAGTGAAGAAAGCCTCGCCGAGCGCGGGCGTGATCGCGGCGGACTTCGATCCCGTCGCCATCGCGCGGCAGTACGAAGCGGCCGGCGCGGATTGCGTCTCGGTGCTCACGGACGAGCAGTTTTTCCAGGGCCACCTCAGCTACCTCACGCGCATCCGGCAGGAAACTTCGCTCCCGTGTTTGCGCAAGGATTTCATCATTCACGAAGTCCAGCTTTACGAGGCATCGGTCGCCGGTGCGGACGCCGTGCTGCTCATCGTTGCAGCACTCGAACAAGCGCGGCTCGAACATCTTTACGCCGTCGCGGAAACGCTCCAGCTCGATGTGCTCGTCGAAGTTCACACCGAGGACGAACTCCTGCGCGCGCTCGATCTCGGCACGCGCCTGCTCGGGATCAACAACCGCAACCTCACCACGTTCGAGGTCGATCTCGCGACGACGGAAAAGCTCAGCGAAGAAGTGCCCGACGGCGTGCTGCTCGTCAGCGAGAGCGGGCTCAAAACGCGCGCCGACACGCAGCGCGTCTTCGATTGCGGCTGCAATGCGATCCTCGTCGGCGAAGCCCTGATGCGCACCGGCGACATCGCCGCGCAAGTCGCCGAACTGCTCTCCATCCATCCATGAATCTCGAATCCGCCCTCGCCACCGGCAGCGCCGAAGACGTGCTGCGCGCCACACTCGCCCACTTCCAATGCGCCGCGGGCACCGTGCATTTCCTAAAAGACGGCGCGCTCGCCCTCGCCGCGCAGGTGAACATCCCGCCGCCCATCGTCGCGATCGTGCAAACGGTCCCCATCGGAAAAGGCATCGCCGGACTCGCCGCCGAACGCCGCGAGCCCGTTTCGCTGTGCAATCTCCAGACCGACACGAGCGGCCAGGCACGCCCCGCCGCAAAGACGACCGGCATGGAAGGCGCGGTCGCCGTGCCGATGCTGCGCGGCGAAGATTTGCGTGGCGTGCTCGGCATCGCCAAACCCACCGCCCACGACTGGACCGACGCGGAAAAAGCCGAACTGCTCGCCATCGCCGCGCGATTTGCGACCCGCGTTTGAGCCCCGCGATTCAAGGCAAAAAACCGCTTGCGACGCCGGAACCGCCCTTCTACTTTCCCGCCCGCTGAAACGCGGGTGTAGCTCAGTTGGTAGAGCACTTCCTTGCCAAGGAAGATGTCGCGAGTTCGAGTCTCGTCACCCGCTCCACTCCCTCCTCTCATGGAGGGTCATGTGGGCCGATGTTTTTTGTTGAAGTGTATTTCGCGCTCGCCTGCCGCGAGCTATCCGCTCACCTTCGCCACCCCATGAAAACACTCCGCCTCCTCACCCTCGTCGTTACGCTCACCGCCACCGCGTTCGCGGACAAACTCGCCTTCGATCCGGCAGACACCATTGCGAGCATTTTGAAAAAGCAGACCGGCCAGAAGGTGGAACTGGTCACCAAGTCGGGCCAGAAGCTCGGCGGTAAAATCGAGGCGGTCGGCGAGAAAGCCGTGCATCTCTCGGCGCTCACGGGGCAGGATTTTTACGACGCGGTGGTGATGATCGACGACATCAGCGCGGTGATCGTCCGCACCGGCGGAAAGTAGTCGCGAAGGCAAGCGGCGATGGCAAATCAACACATCGCCGCTCACGCGTGAGCCCGCCACCGCTCCCTCCCGCTGCATCCGCTGAGACCCCTGCGAAGCCGAGGTCACTTTTCATTACCGTGCTTGCATGGCTGATGATGCTCATCGGTTTGATCGGCCTGCCCATCAGCTTCATCTCCGGCCTCATGGTCGTGGCTCATAGCTATGGCACGAACACTTCTGATCCGCTGGGTTTCATCATTGTCGTGCTCGGGCCGATGATCTTGCTCGTTACTGGCTTCGGCCTGCTGCGGCACTGGCGCTGGGCTTGGGTCGGGACGCTGTGCGTGCTCGCCTTCCTTATTATCGGTGAATGCTGGCAGTTCGTGCGGAGGCCGACGGAAACGAAGACCTTCATCGATCCAGCGGGCGTGCCGACGACGGTTATGGGTTTGGGCACGGACTTCAGTGCGCTGCCGATCATCCTGCTCTGCGCGGGCATCATGGTGAAGCTCGTCTCGCGCGGCGTGCGCGACGAGTTCCAAATAGAGATGCCCTCGGGCCGGGGATTCTTTCCTCCATCCATGCTCCATCCTACCTGGCGCGTCGGTCATCGCGGTCGCGACATGATGTATTACGAAGAGAAGGTCGGTGGGAAATGGGAGCATCTCGACCTCAGCGGCGAGATGCTCATGGGTCGCGCGCATCACGTTATTTACTTCGCCAGCGCCGAGCGCTGGCAGACTTATCCCGAATGGGCAAGGCATCGCCGCGCGGAGATCATCGCGCGCATCAAGAGCGAGTTCCGCGCGCCAGACTATGAGTATGATGGCGATGCGTGAAG
>JAYVRQ010000475.1:0-4452 GCA_043776145.1 Chthoniobacteraceae bacterium | reverse complement strand
AACGTCGAGTTCATTCTCGAAGTGCTCGCGCGGCTGGAGGTCACGCAGTTCCCCGTCGGCACGGGCAAACTCGACAAATGCCGGCAGCGCGCGGTCGCGGTCGAGTCCACCGATTCTCTCGACGAGGACACCCTCGTCGTCCGCAGCGTGAAGCGCGGATTCCTCTGGCACGAGCGGGTGCTGCGTCCCGAGGAAGTCGTCGTGAAGCGATACCGCGCCTCCGTCCAATGAACCCGCTTTCCCAATTTCATCCAAACTCTCCAGTGCAAAAACGAACAACGATATGAGCTATACAGAAATACCCAGCCAGCAGCGGAAGGCCGTCGGCATTGATTTAGGCACCACTTTCAGCGCCATCGCGCACATCGACGCCTACGGCAAACCGCAGATCATTCCGAATGCGGAAAGCGAGCGCATCACGCCATCCGTGATCCTTTTCGACGGACACAACGCGGTCGTCGGATCGGTCGCGAAACAAAACGCGGTGGCCGAGCCGGAGAAGATCGTCGATTTCGTGAAACGCGAGATGGGCAAGAGCAAGGCGGAGTTTCATCGTGAGTTCGACGGGAAGAACTATTCCGCCGAGGAGCTTTCGGCGCTCATCATCAAGAAGCTCAAGAACGACGCGGAGAAATATCTCGGCGAGCCGGTGACGGATGCGGTCATCACGGTGCCCGCGTATTTCAACGATGCCGACCGCACGGCCACGCTGCACGCGGGCCAGCTCGCGGGGCTGAATGTGCTGCGCGTCATCAACGAACCGACTGCGGCGGCGCTCGCGTATGGCCTCGACAAGCTGGAGAGCAATCAGACTGTGTTCGTGTTCGACCTCGGCGGCGGCACGTTCGACGTGACGATCATGAGGATCGAGAATCACCACATCCGAATGCTCGCGAGCAACGGCGACCACCGGCTCGGCGGCAAGGACTGGGACGACATCATCGTGAACCTCGTGGCCGAGGAATTCGACAAGGTGCATGGGGAAAATCCGCTGCTCGATCTGCAAAGTTACCAAGACTTGTACAACCGCGCGCTGACCGCAAAGGTCCAGCTTTCCAGCCGGCAGCGCACGACCGTGGTGCATTCCTACAACGGCAAAAGCGTGAAGCTCGAACTCACGCGTGAGCAATTTGAAAACAAGTGCCGCCACCTTTTGGAAAAATGCAAAACGATCTGCGAGATCGTGATGCAGGAGTCGAAGCTCTCGTGGGGGCAGATCGACCGCATTCTCCTGACCGGCGGCATGACGCGGATGCCCGCGGTGCGCGAGATGATCGGGAGCCTCTCGAACGTGACCGTCGCCGACGATGTGAGCCCCGATGAAACGGTGGCGATCGGCGCGGCGGTGCAGGGAATTCTCTCGATGCTCGGGGAGGAGGACGCGGGCGGCGAGCGCGTGCTGCCGACGGAAGTGCGCGAGCAATTTTCCAGCGCGGACGGCTCGCTCATCCGCGTCACGAACATCACCACGCACACGCTCGGCGTCGTGCTGTGGGACGACACGAAAGTCGAGGAATACGCCTTTCCCATGATCCGAAAAATGACGCCCGTGCCCGTGCAGATGAAGAACTCGTTCGGCACCGCGAAGGCGAACATGAAGAACGCGGTCATCCGCGTGGTGGAAGGCGAAAGCACCGTGCCCGGCGAATGCACGCCGCTCGGCATTTGCGACATCGAGCTGCCGCCGTTTTTGCCAAAGGGTTCTCCGGTAGAACTGACTTACACTTACAACGAGAACCAAGTGCTCGAAGTCGTGGTCGAGGCGTATGGGCGGCAGAGCAAAGTTTCGATCTCGCGCAACACCGGTCTCTCCGAAAGCGAACTCGAAACGGCGACGGCTGACCTGCTGCAAATCAAGGTCGTCTGATGACCGCTTCCTGAGTTTCATCTCGAACTGTGGCGCTGCCCAATCCGCTACCTGACAACCCCGGCCGCTGGGACGGGTGGAAAAATTACAACTCGCAGAATTTCTACGAGCGGCTCTGCCTCGACTTCGACTCGAACGCCAGCGCCGATCTCATCGAGGAAAATTGCCGGCAGCTCCTCGTTTGGTGGCAGAAAAAGCTCCCGCTCAAAAATCAGCCGAGCAATCCGGTCGCGCAGATTCTGCGCGGCGGTCTCGATGAAGCGCCGCTGCGGCTCGCGGAGGCGCGCACCGAATTGCTCAATCCCGAAGCGCGCGCGCGGATCGACACGACCCTGCGCAACGAAATGGTCGGCGCGGCGGTCTTGGAATTCAAAAAGCTCCTCGAATTCGTCCTCGCCGAAAAGAAACTCAGTCCCGACGGCGAGCGTCGGCTCTACGACGCGGGCCGCCGCTTCGCGCTCAGCGACGAGGAGATCAAGGCCACGATCGAATCCGAAATGGAACGCTTCGGCGCAGTGCGGGAAAAAATCGTCGTGGCACCCGCGCCCGTTGCCGCGCCAGTCGCGGCAAAGGCCTCCTTCATTCCCGACGACGGAACGAAAGATCCCTCCGAGGAATTTCGCCGCCTGCTGCGCATGTCGCGCCTCGGCCTCGACGGCGGGGAAATGACCGACGATCAGCGCGACGCCATGTGCAATCTCGGCGAAAGCCTCGGCCTCACCGGCGGGCAGGCGGAGGATTTGATCGACGAGTATCTCGAAGAAGCGGAAAGCGGAACGCCCGCGCCCGTCACCGCCAAACCCACATCTGCGGCGGCTGCGCCGAAGCCCACTGTCGCTGCGCCGAAGCCCGTCAGCGCACCGCTTCCCATCAAGGCCGCGACCATTAACACCTCGCCCGTTGCGCGCTCGCAGGAAAAACAGAAGCACCCGAATTACACCAGCCCGCTGAGCGGCGAAATGTTTCTCATCACGAGCGGCGTCTTCGCGATGGGCAGCACCGCGCGCGAGGCCACGCCGCAGGAGCAGCCCGTCACGCTCGTCACGATCGGCTGCTTTTACATGTCCCGCTTTCCCATCACCAACGCACAGTACGAAGCCTTCGACGCAACCCATCGCAACAAGCGCGCGGCTTCCGCCGGCGACAAGCATCCCGTCATTTACATCACTAGTTTGGAGGCGGAAAAATTCTGCCAGTGGCTCAGCCAGAAAGAAGGCCGCAAATACCGGCTGCCCAGCGAGGCCGAGTGGGAATACGCCGCGCGCGGCACCGACGATCGCAACTACCCGTGGGGCGACGACCTCGACGCGGGCACCTATGCAAACTTCGCCGACGTGAACACGAACTTCCCGTGGCGCGATGCCACCATTAACGATGGCTTCGCCGAGACTGCGCCGGTGGGTAGCTATCTGCGCGGCTCAAGCCCCTTCGGCATCGAAGACTTATCCGGCAACGTCTTCGAGTGGTGCCTCGATTACTACGCAACGTATCACGGCAAAGACACCGTCAACCGCCGCGGCCCGAACAACGGCGCGCAGCGCATCTATCGCGGCGGAAGCTGGCGCTCGAAAGCCTCCAGTCTGCGGGCCAGCGCGCGCCACTTCAATCTCCCCAACTACTCCTCGAACGACATCGGCTTCCGCGTGGTTTGCGAAGTCGAGTAGGCTGGCATTTTTTGATTGCGCATCGCGCCGCCCCGGACCGGGATGTGGCCCATGTCCGATTCCACTCTCGGGAAAATCGCCGTCATCGGCGCGGGCGCGGTGGGCTGCTACTACGGCGGCCTGCTCGCGCGCGTGGGGCGCGATGTGCATTTCCTCATGCGCGCCGATCTCGAGGCGGTGCGCGCGCGCGGGCTCACAATCCACACGCACGGGGAAACGCTGCACGTCCCGCGCGTGCAAGCGCATTCCACCACGCGCGAAATCGGCCCGTGCGACCTCGTCGTCGTCGCGCTGAAAGCCACCGCGAATGTCGCGCTCGAAGAACTGCTCCCGCCGCTGCTCGGCCCGCATACGGCGGTGCTCACTTTGCAAAACGGGCTCGGCAACGAGGAATTCCTCGCGCAACGCTGGGGCGCGGAGCGCGTGATGGGCGCGCTGTGTTTCGTGTGCCTGAATCGCACGGCTCCCGGCGTCATCGAGCACTACGATGCGGGCTCGCTTTCCGTCGGCGAATTCCGCCGCGCCCCCGCGCCGCGCACGCACGCAGTCGCGGAGGCGTTTCGCGCGGCGGGCATCGACGCGAAGGCGGTGGAAAATCTCGTGACGGAACGCTGGCGGAAACTGCTTTGGAACATCCCCTTCAATGGCCTCGCCATCGCCGCGGGTGGCGCGACCGTGGCCGACGTGCTCGCGGATGAAGCCCTGCGCACGCTCGCGCGCCGGCTCATGGATGAGGCACTCGACGCCGCACGCCGCCTCGGCCACGCCATCCCCGATGATTTCGCCGACTGGCAAATCGAGCGCAGCTACAGCATGGGCCCTTACAAGCCATCGAGCATGCTCGACTGGCAGGCCCGGAAGCCGGTGGAAGTCGAAGCCATCTGGGGCGAGCCGTGGCGGCAGGGAACCGGCGCAGGCGCT
>JAYVRQ010000474.1:0-4455 GCA_043776145.1 Chthoniobacteraceae bacterium | reverse complement strand
ACGGAAATTTCCGCGAAGCGGCGCAACTCGGCGAGCGCGTCTTCCGCGGGCTCTCGACGCAGCGCGCGCGCTACGGCCTCGAACTCGCGCACTGGCATCTCTATCTCGGCGAAATCGACGCCGCGCGAAAATACCTGCGCGACTCGCTCGGCACGCCCGGCGAATCCTTCGACGCGCCCGTTTATGCCGTGCTTCGCGAATACTGGCTGCTGCTGCCCGCGGCGGAACGCGCAGGTTTTTCGCAGAACTTCCTGCACGCAATCGACGCGGAGAAAGAGCCGCTCCACGCGACGCTTTCCCGCGCGCTGCTCGCCGGGCTCGCCGGCCGCGAAGACGAGGCGCGCGCGCAGTTGCGACGGCTGCTCGAACTCGGCGCGCCGTCGCATTTCGACAGCGACGAGGAGAGCAGCGCCGCGTCGCGCTTTTGGGATTCCATCTTCCTGGCCGGCGCGCAGCTTCAGGCGTGGAAGCTCGATGGGCTCGCCGCGTTTTTGTGGGAAACCGCGCTCGCCGACGACGCGCTCATCCGCCTCGACATCGCGGGCGAATCCGCCGCGGTGCGCGAGTCCATCGCGCGGGAATCGAAGGGCACGTTGCAAATCCGCGGGCAGGGCGGCGAGCAGGTGCTCGCGCGTACGAACGATCTCCGCGCGCGGCTGGCGGCGCTGCAACTGATGCGCGCGAGTCCGCCCGACGCGCCCGGCGTCATCGAAAAATATCTGCGCCGCGCCGGGAATGAAGGACTGGCGCTGGTCGGCGAGCATCTCGAAACCGCGGGCGCGTTTTCGCAGGCCGTGCTCGTGCATCGCGAAATGTGGGAGCGCGAGCCCGCGAGCCCGCTCGCGCTGCGCAATCTCACCAACGCCTGCCGCGCCGCGAACGACAACGCGACGCTCGAAGAAGTGCTCGGGCGCTGCATTCGCGAGGGAATCTTCCGCACGAGCGACGCGACGTACCGCGATCAGGCGATGCAGCTCGCGGACTTGCTGGAACGCCGGGGCGCGTATCCGCAGGCGCGCATCGTCCTCGGCGAGGCGATCAACAACATGCCCGCCGACACGAACCTGCTGAAGCGCCTCGCGCAACTGCACGAGCGCGCGGGACGCTTCGGCGAAGCGGAGGCCGCCACGCGCCGCCTGCTCCAGATCGAGCCGCGCAACACGCCGATGTGCCTTTCCCTCGCGGGCCTGCTCGAAGCGCAGGAGCGCGTGCCCGCCGCGATCGAGGCGCTGGAAAAATTGGGCGGCGCGGAGGTCGATGCGAAGCTCGTGCAGCTTTACTTCAAGGCCGGGCGGCTCGACGACGCGCTCGCCACGCTGGAACGCCTCGCGCCGCCGAATCAGAACGCCGCCGCGCTGCTGCTCGCGGACGGCCTCGTGAAAAGCGGCGCGGTGCCGCAGGCGAAAAATGTGCTGCGGCAGGCGATGGCGCGGAACCCCGAACCGCGCGTGAATCTTCCCCTGCAATCGCGCCTGCTCGAACTGCTCGAACCCGACGCCGCCGTGCCGCGCGAAGCCCGGCGGCTGCGGCAGATGGCGGGCGATCAGCCGGAGGCGCTCAGCGGCTGCTACGATCTGCTCGTGCGCGAGGCGGCGCGCTTGAAATACGACGCCGAATTCGCGCGCGAACTCGCCGACGATTGGGACGAAGGCTCCGGCCTCGCCGCCGCGGGCGTGGCGCTCATCGAGTGGCAGTTGAAGGCCGGCGACCGCGCCGCCGTCGAGGCCACGTGGGCGCGGCTGCTTTCCCGCGAAGACCTCACCGAATCGCTCTGGGCGAAAACCGTGCAGGTGCTCACCGACGCCGGCCGCCCGGAACTCGCCGTGCAGGCTCACGCGCGGCTCGCGCGCCTCACGCCGCTGAATTACGTCCGCATGTTCGACTGGGTGCGCGCGCTCCAGGCGCTCGGGCGCGACGCGGAGGCGCTGCTCGTGCTCGATGAACTCGGCCATCGCGCCATGCTCAACGAAGAAATCGCCGCGCAAGCCGCGAAGCTCTACGCCGAGCTGCACCAGCCCGCGCGCGCCCGCGAACTTTTCGCCTTCGCCGTCGCGGGCGATCCCGCCGCGCGCAACTACCGCGTGCATCTCGATTACGCGCGGCTGCTGCTCGAGGAGGGCGACGCGGGCGGCGCGCGCAAATGGCTCCGCCGCGCCTTCCGCAATCCGGCGAACCGCGAGTTCGGCGAAGTGATCGCGTTTCTCAAAACGACGGGACACCTCGATCAATTCGACCGCGAAATCGCCGACTTCGAGCTGCGCCCCGCGATGCTCCCCGCCGCACAGCGCGCGCTCTTCGCGCATTTTGAAAAGGCGGGCGATGGCGCGGCGGCGCTGGCGCTGGCGGACGAGCATCGCGAGATCATGGAGAGCGGCATGAGCGCGCGGCTGCGCGCGATGGCGGAGGCGTCGAAGGAGTTCGACGAAATTGCCGCGTTCCTCGAACGGCTCATCGCGCAGGCTCCGCTCGAAAGCGTCGAGCCCGCCGCCGAACTCGCCGCGCTCTACGGCGATTGGGCCGACGGCGACATCGCCGCCGGGCAGGAGGAAGACGCGCTCAAACACCTCCAGCGCAGCCACGAATTGAAGACCGATCTCTTCGCCCCAATGCAGCGCCTCGCCGACCTCCTCGCCAAACGCCGCAACCCCGCCGCCGCCGCGCGCATCGTGCAGGATTTCCTGACGACATCGCAAAACGCCGCCGAGAAGGAAAAGGCGCAGCAGATTCTTAAACGGGTCGAGCAGTGAATCCGGGTAGCACGCGCGTCTCGCGCGTTGGCGAAGGCGTCCCGCCTTCGCGAACTTCCAGCACCGCTCAATAAAGATCGCGCGCGTTTGCCATTCGGACGTCCAGGAAAGTTCGTTTTGGCGGGACGCCAAAACCAACGCTCGGGACGAGCGTGCTACCCGGAGTTCTGCGGACGCGCGCTTACGCCTGCGCTTTCACATTCACCCAGACGTGAACGTGCGGGTCGCCGCGGAAGTACCAGACCATGTTGGGGCCTTCGAGTTGCCACACGTCCCAGATGCCGTCGCCGCCGATGTCCTGATCTTTGTAGAAAGCCATGTGCAGGTGCTCGAAGCCGGCGGCTTCGATGTATTTGAGCGCCTCCTCCGCGTCGGCTTTGCGGAAAGGCGCGAGCAGGTCGGACATGACTTTGCGAACGTGGCCGCGCTGGTCCTGCGTTAGTTCGCTGAGCGGGATGCCGGGGAGTCCCTGCGTTTTCCCGCTGAGCCGCACGGTCTCGCTGCCCTGCTCCATGCGGCCGTGTTTGCGGAGGGCGAGGTCGCGCTGTTTGCCGTCGAGCATTTGGAAGACTTCGTTCGCGCGGACGGCCTGATACCAATAGACGTTGCCGGGATGATCGGGCTTTTCGTTGAAGCCCTGCGCGGCGTGTCCGTAAAAAATAGGGCCGCCGAATGCCGCGCCTTCCGTCGAGTCGCCATCGCAGCGCCGCGTGCAATGCCGGCCCGTCAGCACGAACTCGAATTTGCCCGTGCCGGGTTCGCCGAACAGTGCGATCGAGGAATCGCCGAAGCCAGCGGCGCCGCTGTCGTCCTCGACTTGCTTGAGCACTTTCTCCGCATACTCGGGGCTGTGCAGACCGAGGAAAATTTCGCGCACCATTTGCTGCTGATCGGCATTGAGAAAACTGCCAATGTGCTGGTCGGTGACGTGCCAGTTGTTATCGACCTCGGTGCGCAGCAGGTGATCCCACGAAAAGCAGAGCGCCTTGCGCTGCGGCTCGGTCAGGGATTTGTAAAGTGTCGCGACGAGCGTTTCGGATTTTGGCTTCGCGGCTTCCTCCGCGGCGTGACCGATGATGGGGATGCCGCCGAGCGTGGAGGCGGCGGCTGCGCCGAGGGTGGATTTGAGGAAATCGCGACGCGAGAAAGTGTCGCAATCGGGGCAGACGATGGAGCGGGGATTGGTGTTCATGGTGGTGGAGTGAATGTGCAGTGAGATAACTCCGCCGCGCGCGTTTTCACGGGACAAAATCACCACGGACGATTCTGCTGCGCGGCAGTTCATTTTGAAAACGCAGAGACGCGGAGGACGCAGAGATTTATGCGGCGGAATTCCTCTGCGACCTCCGCGCCTCTGCGTCTCTGCGTTTTCAAAATCCAGCGATCCTTCATCGTGCCGCTGCGTGTTTTTTTCATTCGAGCGCGAACTTTTTTCTTCCAAAACAAAAATAACTCGCCACATACAACCGTTCTCCCGTAAAGAATTCCTCAAAGAAAACCCCGCCATGAAATTTACCTCCATCTCCCTGCTCGCGGCGCTCGCCTTCACCGCGCATTCATTTGCCCAGGCTCCGGTCGGGCCCGGTTCCATCAAACTCGGCAAGGTCCAGCCTGCGGTCGTGAAGACGCCGGAATTCAACCTGACGAGCGGGCCGCAGAAGCGGTCGAAGCCCGCCGACTGGCTCGAGATCGAGGTCGAATATGAAAC
>JAYVRQ010000473.1:0-4468 GCA_043776145.1 Chthoniobacteraceae bacterium | reverse complement strand
GTTTCGCGCTGGCGTTTCGCGTCGAAGTCGATGCGCTGCTCCACGCTGCGCACGGACTCGAGATACTCCGCGAGCTTTTCCTGGTCTTGTTTCCCGAGCTTTTGCTGGAGCCGTTTCGCGTCCGCGAGCACGAGGTCGATCACGCTGCGATCCTGCGTCGCATCCCCGCCGCGGCCCGCGGTGTTCGCGCGAAAAACGCGGTCGAACGCCGCCTTGGGATTGATCTCCTTCGTCAGCGGCGTGCTCGGCGTGCTCCACGAAATGTGCGCGCCGTAAAGTTGCGTGTAGCCCACGTTCGTATCCACGCCCGTCGCGGGCGGCTCGACGCCGAGTTCCAGCGACGGCAGCGGCGTGAGATGCCCGATGCGTTTCGCCGCCACCTGATCCATCGACACCGCACCGCTGCGCAAATCGCTCCCCGTCGTCCGCGTGATCGTCGTTCCCGTGAGAAACCCGCCCGTCTTCACATAATGCCCGTCCCCCGTATTACTCGCCGCATTCCAAAGCTGCTGGAGAACGAGCACGTCATCCTTGTGCGCCGCGAGCGGCTCCAGAATGGGCGACCACTCAAACTCCCGCCCGGCTCCCTTCGGAGCCCATGCGCCGGGGCACACCCCATTTGCCATGTAAAGCACCGCCATCCGCACCGGCGAGTTCGCCGTCGCCGCGCGCAGCGGACGCATCGCATCCAGCAGCGGCAGCGCGAGCGTGGCGCCGAGGCCTTTGAGCATGGTGCGGCGGGAAATGGGTGCGGTTTTCATGATCGGTCTCGCACAAACAATCCACGACCGCGCAAAAGCCAAGGGAAAGACGGAAGCCGATTTTCGTCCACCGTGCGGTCGTCTCCACCCCTTCGACGGGGGACGTGGAACGCCGGACATCCCAGCAGCGGTCGGGTTCCACAGCGCCTGGAGGCTCCTGACCTCGCCCCCGCCGCACTCCTCCCGCCACCCGGGGTTTTCACCTCCCCACCGTCTCTGGGAATGATGAAAACGCGCCCGCCACCCTCCCCGGACGCTCCGCCACGCCCGCCACCCGCGTTTTCGCCTCCCCCTCGCGCTCGGGAACCCCGAAAACCCGCGTTTTCACCCTTCCGGACGCCAGGGACCGCCCGCCACCCGCGTTCCCGCCTTTTCCCCGCACCCCGGACCCCCGAAAACTCAGGTTGTCACCATTCCCGAGTGCGGCGGAATGCCGAAAACGCGGGTTTTCCTTTGTGCGCGATGCGAGTTTCACGGCATGAGGCGCGGGTTTGGGAGTTCCGGGGAGCGCGCGCGTTACGGCTGCGAAGCCATCGCGGGGTCGCCGCGGCGAAATTGGAACGGGTGGCTTTTCACGACTTCCATGACGAGCGACTCGATCCGGTAATCGGAGGCCGCGAGCGTTTTCGCAGCGCGGCGCACGATGGGGATGTCGTAGGATTCGAGGCCGCGGTTCAGTGCGTAGGCGAACATGCGCGCGGTCACGTTGCGGGCGAACTCGTCCTTGTGGGCGAGGAGGATTTTTTTCAACTCGATGGGGCCGGTGAACTTTTCGCCCGTGATCATTTCGCCGGCGGCATTGACGGACTGGCCGTCGATCGCGGTGCGCCAGCGCCCGATGGCGTCGAAGTTTTCCAGGCCGAAGCCGAGGGGATCGAGCCGCTTGTGGCAGCCCGCGCAGTTGTCGTCCTTGCGGTGCTTTTCGAGTTGCTGGCGAAAGGTGAGGCCGTCGCGCAGCTTGTCGCTCGATGGCAGGCTTTTCACGACGGGCGGCGGCGGGGGCGCGGGGGCGTCGAGGATTTCCTCGAGGATCCATTTGCCGCGGAGCACCGGACTCGTGCGGCGCGGATACGACGTGATCGTGAGCACCGCGCCCATCGTGAGCACACCGCCGCGATTGCGGTCGGGCAACGCCACGCGCTGAAAACCGTCGCCCTTGAAATCGAGCCCGTAGTGTTTCGCGAGCGTCGCGTTCGCGTAGGTGTAATCGGAGTCGAGCAGTTTCAGCAGGCTCCCGTTTTCGCGCAGCAGCGCATGGAAAAACTCGACGGGCTCCGCGGCCATCGCGTCGCGGACGGCGGCGGTGTATTCGGGAAATTTGTTCGTGTCGGGCTGCGCGGAGGTTTGCAGTTCCTGCACGCGCAACCATTGCCCGGCGAAGTTTTCGGCAAACGCCCGCGCTTTCGGATCGCGCAGCATCCGGCGCGTCTGCGCTTCGAGCACGGCGGGTTCGTGCAGCTTGTTTTCGGCGGCGATGCGGAAGAGTTCGTCGTCGGGCATCGACGACCAGAGGAAGTAGGAAAGCCGACTCGCGAGTTCGTAGTCGTTCACCGGCTGCGCGTCCAGGCCGCGCGGCACCTCGACGCGGAAGAGAAAATGCGGCGAGACGAGCACCGCGCGCAGGGCGAAGCGGAGCGCATCGTCAAAGGAATCTCCGCGCTTTTCCGCCTCGGTGAAAAGCCCAAGCAGCGCCTCGACCTCCGCCGTTTCCACCGGACGCCGAAACGCCCGCGTCGCAAAATCATCGAGGCACTTCCGCACATCGCCGGGATGCGCCGCCACCTTCGCTTTCGCCAGCAACTCAGCCGCGGTCGCGAGATATTTTTCCACGAGCACGGGCGGGATGAAGAGCGTCGCCGAGTTGTTGTCGAAGCCGCCGCCGCCGCCGCCATCCGGCGGGAACGCATCCGCCGGGTGCGAGTCGATGCCGAGCAAATCGCGCACGGTGTTGTTGTATTCCAGCCGGCTGAGCCGGTGCGGAAACGCGCGGCCCGGATCGCGCGGCATCGCGTCCAGATCGGGATCGTTCAGCGTGCGCTCCAACCACTCGATCACGCGCTTTTTTTCCTCATCGGAAGGCTGCGGCTTGTCTTCCGGCGGCATCGCCCCGTCGCGCAATTCCGCGAGCGCCTTGTCCCAAGTTTTCACGTCGCGATAAATCGCCGCGACATCCTCGCCGTCGCTGAGTTTCACGCCGGCCTTCTGCTTCTCGGCGCCGTGGCATTTGAAGCAATACTTCTCCAGCACCGGGCGCACCTCCTTCCCAAAATCCGCCGCCGTCGCACCGCGCAAAACGAGTGCGGACACGAAAAGAAAAACGCGGTGGTGCATGGCGCAGGGAAGACCGCCACCCGCCGCCGTTTCTTAGCAGCGCGCGGCGCGCTACTCGTCCGCCAGCCCGTGGCAAATCTTGAACGGCATCCCGCTGCCGCAATAACACGCCTGCTCGTGCAGCAGCAGCCGGCGCGGCTCGATCTCCACGCCTTCCCAGCGCGTCTTCGTGTCTTGCAGAAACAAAATCCGCGTCTGCCCATCCGCGTGCGGCGTCACATCGACCCGGCTTCCATCCGGCGCGTGCCACACGGCGTGGAAGACGCCTTCCACATAGACCGTCGGCAATTCCCGCAGGCTCCATCCCGTCACCATCGACCCGCCGCGCCGGCGCACCATCGCCCCGACATTTTCGAAGCAGCGGTCCGGCGCGCACTCCTCGCCCGGCTCCACCGCGACATAGGCCGGCTCGCGACTCGCGTCGATTTGCCGCGCGAGTTTCAGCATCGCTTTGGAAAGCGGGGGATCGCTGGAAGGCGTGCGCGTCATCACCAGACGTGCTCCACCGGCTTCGTCGTCGGGCGGTTCAATTTGCGCGCGGCGAACTCGGCATTCATCTCCGCTGCCGTCGCGATGAAAGTCACCAGCCCCGCCGCGACTCCGCGATATTCTTTCCCCTTTTTCGTCACGATGCCGGCCTGCACCAGATTTTGCAGCTTTTCGTAAGCCCGCAGCCGCAGCATTTCCTCGCCGCCGCCCGCCGCGTTGCGCGATTTGAGATTGGCATGGACGATCGTGAAGAGCGCCTTGAACTCGAACGAAGTCTTGCAGGAAAGCACCGAGGCAAGCTCCTCAGCCACCCGATCCGGACCGCGACGCGAAAAACCGTAAGTTGATTTCATTCATCCTTATAGTGGCATCCAGCGGGAAAGCGAGGAAGGGTTTCCAAGGAACGGTGATTTCCCAACCACCTTTCCTTGTGGCACTCACGACTGCGCTATTTTCCCGCCGCGGCGTATCCGGCTTTCGGCGTCCCGTCGTCGTTGATCTTGTCGCACGCCCAGAGCAGTCCGCGCGTGACGAGATCGAGATAGACGGGCGACTTCATCGTGTCGTTGCTGTGGCCAAGCGTGGTCGCGAAAATTTTCGCCGCGCCATACGTGTTCACCCACACGCACACATGATCCTTCTTCGTGTCCTGCCCGTATGCCTGCGCGAGCGGCACGAAATTCGGCCAGAGCTTTTCGTTCTTGTAGAGTTCATCCGCCGGATCGTTCCACGTCGCGGGGAAACCCTTCATCACCGGATGCGCCGCGTTGATGTTCTCCACTTCAAGGTCGCGATTTTTTTCGTGGCTGTAGGAACTCATCCCAAGGCACATCCGCCATTCATCCGTAGTCGCCGTGCGATAGCTGTGCGTCGAGCAGTGCAGCATC
>JAYVRQ010000472.1:0-4473 GCA_043776145.1 Chthoniobacteraceae bacterium | reverse complement strand
GGCACGCGGTGAAGCGATTTTACGTCGAGCTCGAGCAGGTCTTCCAGCCGATGGAGGCATTCTCCGAGGCGCAGAAAAAGACGATGGAGCCTTCGCTGGCAGCGGTGCGCGGTCTGGAGGTGAAGCTGTCCCGATGCTCGGCTTCGCTGGGGAGCATCGTAGCCGCGGCATGAGATTTGTGCGTGGAATCCCATCCGCATTTCCTCTTTTGCCGCTGTAAGCACTGGATGGAGAGCGCCAGAAAATCGCCCCGCGATTCCATCTTTGGGGAGGATCGGAAACGCAGGTAATGAGTGCTGTCAGGGATGTAAGCGGCGCTCTACCATCCGTCTGCGAACCCCGCGTTTTGTTGCGCTTCTCTTCTTTTGTCCCAGTGCCGCCGCGCTGGGAATTTTCCAACCGCGCCCTTTACGCGATGCCGTCGAGCTTTGCCAGAATCTCGGTCTTTGGCTGGCGTCCGACGAGTTGTGCGACGGGCTGACCACCCTTGAAAAAGAGGAGCGCGGGAATGGAGTTCACGCGGAATTTTCCAGCGAGTGCGGGGCTTTCGTCCACATTCACTTTCGCTACGATGGCCTTGCCCACCCGCTCGGCCGCGATCTCATCAATCACCGGCGAAAGCTGAATGCACGGCCCGCACCACGGTGCCCAGAAGTCCACGAGCACCGGGAGCGATGCTTTCGTGACTTCGGCGTCAAAGTTGGAATCAGTGAGATTGATGACGTTTGGGCTGGCCATGATGGATTTTGGAAAGTGCGGTGCTGCTACTGAACCCAGGGAGGCAGTGCGGAGGCCGTGTACACTAGGTAGGCAAATACGGCTGCGCCAATCGTGCCGAGCATTGCGATGACGCCTAGGACCATCGAGAGCGCGTCCGACTTTGCGGGCGTGGTCGAGATGACCGGTGCGACATTGGAAGGGCTTACGGCTCTTCGGATGCCTGATGCGGAGGAGGGCTGCTGCTGCA
The DNA here is from genome assembly GCA_043776145.1 of Chthoniobacteraceae bacterium. GTDB lineage: Bacteria > Verrucomicrobiota > Verrucomicrobiia > Chthoniobacterales > Chthoniobacteraceae > JANLQB01. The sequence continues at coordinate 3,506 of JAYVRQ010000472.1, read as the reverse complement.
CGCTGCTTGCTTGCGGCGGGGCGGATTTCATCAGCGGCTGCGTCTGCTGCATTTTCACGGTGGCTTTTGGAAGCGCGGGTGCGGAGCTCTTCGGCACCTCGGTCGGGAGGCTGATGCGAGCGGTCTCCTTTTTGGGCGAAGCGGGCTTTGCGACGATGCCTGATGCTCCCGGCGCGGGCGGTGGCATCATACCGGACGGTGCCGGTTTCAGCGGGATGGTGGGCTTGCTGCCCATTGGCGGCGGTTTCGGCGGGGGTGTGAGGCTGCTCATGGGTTTGGAAAGTGGCGGCGGTGCCGGCGGCGCGGATGGTCGGGACATCGGCGGAGGAGTCATCACGCCTGAGGCTGGGAGGGAGACCTTCGATGTTTCCTTTTTTGGCGTGACGCTGCCGGCTTCAGGGATGTTGATCCGCACGGTCTCGCGCTTGGCGACAGGGCTGTCGGTTTTCGACGGGAGAGTGATCCGAATTGTCTCCTTTTTGTCGGGGTCGTCGTTCGGGTCTGCGGATTGGGTGGGGTTTTCGTCGGCCATGGAGTGTGATGGGAACTTTTTTCCTATCTCAGCGACGCTCTAGGGTGTCAACAGGATTGTCGGGATTATCCATGTGAATTCGCTGTGAAGATAGGGCTGCGCCCGCCATTTTTCCAACGGGCCACTATTGCATCCGGCAGATCCGCGTCCGTGATTCTGCTTTGCATGTGATGTGTGCGGGGGTGTTTGGGATGGAGTCCTGCTCATCGTCGTTGCTGTCCCACTCCGCGAGGCTCGTGCTATAAAATGGTGGAACGGATCGTGCGCAACGTTTCTCCTTTTAGCTGGGAGACCTGCCGCGGTTCGCGTCGCGAGACAATAACAACAAACTCAGTAATAACCTCATGAAACGCATCCTCAGCATCCTCACCATCGCGGCCCTCGGCTTCGCAATCGCCCCTCCTGCCCAAGCCGGCAAGGGTGGCAAGAAAAAGAAAGGCGGCGCGGATATCCTCGCCACCTACGACACGAACGCCAACGGCAAAATTGACGGGGACGAAGTGACCGCGCTCAAGGCGGATTTCGCCGCAGGCAAGCCCGAGGTCAAAGCCCTCGATGCAAACAACGACGGCAGCCTTTCCGACGAGGAGATCGCCGCTGCTGGCGGCAAGAAAGGCAAGAAAGGCAAGAAGGGCAAAACGAAAAAGAACCAGTAGTCGGGTTCTTGCGTCGCGCCCTCGGATTGGGGGCAGACTTTTCAGTGCGTGGGATGCCTCCGGTGTCCCGCGCACTTCGCTTTTCGGCGACGCACCCACGAGCCGCTGTCGAGAAGGAGCCGCATTTTTGGCATCCGCCGGGGCGGTATGGCTTGAGTGCTTGGGAACGATGGAATGCGACGCCTCGAAGATTCACCCTTGCGGGTGCCGGGCTCGCAAGCTAACGGTGTCGCGGCCTGCCGGGTGACCAGCCCGCGCCAATTTCCCCGAATCTTTCCGACGCCTCATGACCGGTTTCTTGCTCCTGCTGCTGATGTCGCTTCAGCGCGCCGTGTCTCTGGTGGCAAAGTTCGCTGCATCCGTGCCGGGTCGGGTTTGGGAAACTGTCGCTGTCTGTCTCGCCGTGCGCGCCCATCATCACGCTGGCTTCCGCGTTTTTCCTGGGAAAAACGGTGCCGGCTCACGCAACGCAACACCAAATCCATACGCAACGAATGAACTCCAACGACTCACGGCCACGTGGCCGCCGCCCTCAGGGTGGTGGCGGACGCCGCCGTCCCCAATATCGCGACGAAAGCCGCGACTCCCGCGACCGGAATGCCCGGCGCGATCTGCCCAAGGAATCGCCGAAGACACTCTCCCTCTGGCAGAAGTTCCTCGGCCTCTTCTCTCGCAAGCCGGCGAAAGCCGTCTCTCCCTCGCGCCCCGATCAGGGTCGCTCGGAGTCTGACAGCCGTCCGCAGGGCGACCGTCGCGAAGGTGAACGCCGTCGCTCTTCTCCGCCGGAAAAAGTCGAGGTGAACTCGCCGCGTCTCTACGTCGGCAACCTGAGCTACGAAGCCGCGGAGAGCGACCTGATGAATCTCTTCAACGGAGTCGGCAAAGTGCAGAACGCGGAAATCGTGACGCATCGCGACACCTATCGCTCAAAGGGCTTCGGATTCGTGACCATGCTCACCGTGGACGAAGCGCTCCGCGCCGTGGAAACGCTGCACGACAAGGACTTCATGGGCCGCCGACTCGTGGTGACCGGCTCGCGCTCCGACGGCGTGCGCGAACCTCGCGTGTAGGGCGACATCGCCATCGAAATTCAACGGGAGCCCTGCCGCGCGCGGGGCTCCCGTTTTTGTTTCCCCGCATGTCGTCGGAAATGAAAGGCGGTCCGTGGTTGAATTGCCGCGCATTTCCCGCGAGAGGGAAATGGTGTCCGACGAAACCAGCCGCGCCCCATTTTTTCTGCTCGGCCCGACCGCCGTCGGAAAAAGCGCGCTCGCCGTCGAACTCGCGGAGCGCATCGGCGGTGAGATCGTCGGCGCGGATGCGTTTCAAATTTACGCGGGGCTCGATGTGCTGAGCGCGAAACCCTCCGCAGAGTTGCGCGCGCGAGTGCCGCATCACCTCATCGGAGAAGTCCCGCTCACCGCGTCCTTTGATGTCGCGCAATGGCTTGGCCGCGCGCGTGAATGCGTCGCCGGAATCTCTGCGCGAGGCCGGGTGCCGATCATATGCGGTGGTGCCGGGCTCTGCGTACGCGCATTCACGCATGGCCTCGCTCCACTCCCAGGTGCCGATCCTTCGTTGCGCGCTTCGCTTGAAACGGAACCCCTCCCGATGCTCGCCGAGCGCCTGCTGTCACTCGATCCCGGTAGCACCGTGGATCTGCGGAATCCCCGCCGCGTCATCCGCGCGCTGGAGGTCTGCATTCTCACCGGGCGTCCTTTTTCCAGCTTCCGCACTGAATGGTCCGGTGAAGCCGCGCCGCGCGGAATGATCCTCACCCGTCCGCGCGACGAACTTCATGCAGTGATCGGAGCCCGCACGCGTGCGATGTTCGACTCCGGCGTGGTGGAGGAAGTCGCCGCGCTCGGCGAGATCAGCCTGACTGCCGCGCAAATGCTCGGCCTCGCGGAAATCCGCGAATGCATCGCAGGCCGCATCACGCGCGAACAGTGCATCGAGGCCATCGCACTCGGGACGCGACAGTATGCGAAACGCCAGCTCACGTGGTTCCGCAGGGAGCGCGCATTTGCGTGGCTCGATCTTTCCGCGACGCCTGATCCGCTGGCGGAACTCCTCCGCGGATTTTCGTTCTAGAAAACGAACGGCACTCCGAGCTTCGCAAAACTCGCACGCTGTTCCTTCAGCCACTTGTCGCCGAGTTTTTCAAAGCCGCCGCTCTTTCGATATGCCGCGATGAACTCATCCGCTTTCCCCTTCAGTTCCGTGTCGCCCTTCTTCATCGCGATGGCCCACGCCTCCTCGCGGAATGGCTTCAGCAGCGCGCGGGTTGTTTCGGGATTTGCCTGCCAGTTTCGCAG
>JAYVRQ010000471.1:0-16297 GCA_043776145.1 Chthoniobacteraceae bacterium | reverse complement strand
TCGAATACATGTCCTGCACCACGAGAAAATCGAGCTTTCCCACGAAGTCATCAAACGCCTTCCGATTGATCCACGAATGCGCGCCATTCGTCGCGACCACCCACAGCCCTTTGATTTTTCCAGACGTGATCCCATCCACAATCTGATCGTACGCGAGCGAGTTCCTCTGCGGGATGCACGCCGGGTCGATGCCGAGAATTCCCGCGACCTTCTCGCGATGCTCCGCGTTTAGAAAATCGCGACCGCCGAGCAAATTCGTCGTGTTGCTGTAGAGCCGCGAGCCCATCGCGTTGCATTGCCCCGTGATCGAGTTTGCGCCCGTGCCGGGCCGACCGATGTTCCGCGTCATCAGCGCGAGATTGATGATCGCCTGCGCCGTGCGCGTGGCCTCGTGGCCTTGATTCACACCCATCGTCCACCAAAACGACACGCGCTTTCCGCGATTGATCGAGTCCGCAAAGTGCCAGATTTCCTCCGCGCTCAATCCCGTCGCCTCGCTCACAAAATCCGTCGTGAAGCGCGAAACAAATTCCGCGAATTCCTCGAAGCCTGTCGTGTGCGCGTCGATGTATTCGCGGTCGATCCAGCCGCTCGCGATCAGGATATTGGCGAGCCCGTAAAGCAGCACGAGATCACTCTTCGGCGCTATGGCGTAATGCTGCGTCGCCGCCATCGCCGTCTCCGTCTTGCGCGGATCGACCACGATGATCTCAGGCCGGTGCCGGTTTCGCATCACGCGCTGCCACATGATCGGATGCGCGATGCACAAATTCGATCCGACTAAAACGATGACATCGCTCTCCTCAAAATCCGCATACGTAAAGGGCGGCGCATCGAAGCCGAACGACTGTTTGTAAGCCACGGCCGCCGTCGCCATGCACTGCCGCGTATTCCCGTCGCCATGCACCAGCCCCATCCCAAATTTTCCCAGCGCCCCGAGAAACGCCAGCTCCTCCACCGTGATCTGCCCCGTCCCCAGCCAGGCCACCGACTCCGGCCCGTGCTTCGCGATGATCTCCTTGAACCGCTCGCAAAAAACCACGAGCGCCCGATCCCAATCCGTCGCTTCGAGTTGCCCCTCCGCATTGCGTAAAAGCGGAGTCGTCGCGCGATCCTGCGCCGCCAGCGGAGTCAGCGCCTCCCAGCCTTTCGGGCAAGCCATGCCGAGATTCACCGGGTAGTCGGTATCCGCGCTCAAGTTAATCGCACTTCCATCTTTGAGATGCACTTTCAGCCCGCAGCCCGTCGAGCAGTAGCCGCAAACCATCGTCGTTGTATCATCCGGCGCGAGCCGCGACGGCACTTTCCCGAGCCCAAAGTTCCCCGGCTTCTGCACGAGATCTTGCGTGAGCGGCCCATCCCACGCGCGGACGAGTGCCTCGGCTTTGGCGACGAGTGTTTTCATTTTACGTTTCGTGAAAATGCTCCCGGCATTCGCGGAGCGATGACTGCGGTGAAAAAGAAAAACCGCTCGATCAACTGCGAACCGAGCGTGAGCGCGAACGAGAGCGTCGCCAGCACCGCTGACAGCGCGCCCAAAGTCCCGATGGCAAAAAGTCCCGTCGCTGTGGACGCCGCAAATAAAAATCCGCGCACGAAAACCAACGGACGCAGCAGTTGCCAGATCGTGCGCGCGGAGCCATGCGTCGCGCTGCCCTTGTCCGCGAGCGCGTGCTGAAAGTGCAGGAATTCCCAGCCGAAAAGCGCCGTGCGGATCATCGTCGCGATGATGGCAAAACTGCGCGCCGTCTCGCCCGGCGCGAACCATGCGAGCAGCGCGCCCGCGGCCGCCGAACCAAGCAGGAACGCCGTTCCGAAGAATTTCGTGAACGTCAAATCGCTCCGCCAAAACGCGCGGCGGGTATCTACGTAAATCATCGCCGAACACGCGACGCCGACGAGCGCGAGCAGCGCCGTGAGATGCGCGAGCGGCGCGGCCAGAAATGCAATAGGTGTCCAAATACTGCTCGCGACCAACCCCGCCGCCGCGCCCGCAACCGCCCCGAAAACAAAAATCTCCCGGCTCATCCACGAAGTACGCAGCCCGAGAAACGCCCGCCACGCGCCGAGCGGACGGCCGAGATGCAGCACGCTCACGCCGAGCCCGAGTTGCAGGATCGCAAAGCCCGCGATGGCCAGCGGCGCTTTCGCGGCGGAAAAAACTTCGGGCCTTCCCAATGCCAGCGCCGCCGCCGCGGCAAAAATTCCCGCCGCGATTTGCGTGAGCACGAGCATCGCGATCAGCGGCCAGTGCGCGTGCTCCAGCCGCAGCGCCGCCGAGTCCCCCGCGCGGGCATCGGCGGGCATCGACTTGCGCGTGACGTAGCTCGTCGTCGGCTTCGTGTAATGCGAATCGAACGCGCCGGGCAGCAGTCGATCACCCGGCGCAGTGTGCTTCGTCACGTCCGATTTCGACACGATGCGAATGGCAATCGCCCCATTCGGACAAGCCTGCACGCAGGCCGGAGCTTCATTCGCCGCGAGCCGCGAGTGGCACATGTCGCACTTCCGCACGATGCCGCGTTTCTTGGAATACTTCGGCACATCGTAAGGGCATTTCAGCACGCAATACTGGCAACCGATGCACTGGTCATCGAGATGCCGCACGATGCCCGTCGCCGCATTCTTTTCATAAGCCCGCACCGGACACCCTTCGAGACACGCCGGCTCGACGCAGTGATGGCAAGCCGTCGTGACCGTCTGCTGATAAGCCTCCTCCGTCCCGCCGCCATGCAGCAGCCCGACATCGCGCCACATTTCATCTTCATCGAGACCGTTCAGCGAGTGGCACGCGCTCACACAAGCCTTGCAACCCGTGCAGGCATCCAAGTCCACGCCGAAAGCATACTGCTCGCCCGGTTGCGGCTTTGCGAGCGGGATCAGTTCGCGATAATACCGCGCCTGCGCGGGCAACGCCCCCTGCTCATGCTTCCGCGCAAAACGCTCCACCGCCGTAAGCGATTGCTGCTCCGCGAGCAGTTCATCGATGAGCGTGCGATCACTCATTTGAGGAAACGCGCGTCGTGAATCCGGGTAGCGCGCGCGTCTCGCGTGTTGGTTTCGGCATCCCGCCGAAATGAACTTTTTTCGACGCGGATCGCAGGGAAAATGATCGCGCTTCGTATTGCGAACGCCGAAGAAGTCCGCAAAGGCGGGACACCTTCGCCAGCACGCGAGACGCGCGCGTTACCCGGACTACGCAGCCGCGTTCACTCCTCATTGGAAAACATCGCCTGAAGCGCATTGAGATCGTGCCGTTTGGTGAAATCCTGAAACCCCTCACTACCCTCGCGATGCCGCAAATAAGCGCGCAACATTTTTTCGAGCGTCCCCTTCAAATCCCCAAACGCCACGCCGGTGAACACCTGCCTGCCCACCGCCTGAGTCTTACCAAAACCTCCACCCACAAACACATGATAACCCTCCACGCTTTCCCCCTGCACCTTCGTCTTAGTCCCGAGCAATCCGATGTCACCCATGTAATGCTGCGCGCAGGAATTCGGACAGCCGGTAAGATGGACGTTCACCGGACGGTCGAGTTGCACACGCTTATCCAGATAGTCCATCAGTTCGAGCGCGTGCTCTTTCGTGCAGGCTTGCGCGAACTTGCAGTAGCTATTCCCCGTGCAGGCGATGAAGCCGCTCTTCAAGTTAGACTGCTGAGTATCGAAACCAAGTTTTCGCACCGCCTTCTCCACCGTCGAAACATAGGCATCCGGCACATTCGGAATGATCAAATTCTGCCATACAGTTAGCCGCACTTCACCCGACCCATACAGCTCCGCGATCTCCGCGATACGGATCATCTGCTTCGGCGTGATCTGCCCGACGGGAATCGTGACGCCGACATAGTTTAGCCCACGCTGCTTTTGCGGATACACACCAATATGGCTGTGCGGCAAATCCTGGCTGGGATACTGCATCAGCGCCGGATCGAGCGGCGCGCGATCAAGTTTGTAACCGAGCACTTTCTCCGTCTCGTCGAGATACTGATCCAGCGTCCACTTTTCCAGCAGATGCTTCAGCCGCGCCTTCTTCCGGTCGCCGCGATTCCCATTGGCGATATAGACACGCACCAGCGCCGACACGACTTTGTTTAACTCCGCCGGCTTCACCTGCACCCCGATGTCGCGCGCAAAAGACTTATGTCCCGTCGCCCCACCCAGCGCGAGGCGGAAGAAAACTTCATCGCCCACCTTCACCGCCTTGCACCCGATGTCATTGGTATCCTCGACCGTCCCGATCAGCCCGCCGCCGTCGTAAGCGATATTGAATTTCCGTGGCAGATCGTAAAACGCGCGGTCATTCAAAATGATCTGCGCCATCTCGTGACACAGCGGCATCGTATCGAAAATTTCCACTGGATCGAACCCCGCCGTCGGGTTCGCCGTCAGGTTGCGAATGTTATCCGCACCCGACCCGCGCGTGTGCAGCCCGACTGACTGAATGCGCCGCAAAACCTCCGGCGTGTCCTTCGGCTGAATCAGCCGGATTTGCAGATTCGCCCGCGTGGTGACTTGCACGTAACCCGTCGTGAGTTCCTTCGCCACATTCGCGATCTCGCGCAGTTGAAAAGTGCGCAGTTGCCCGCCCGGAATGCGTAACCGCGCCATGAATGCCTCCTTGTTCGGCGTCAGGAAAAACAACCCATTCCACTTAAAGCGGAAAGTCTCCTCCTTGTCCGGCGGCTTGTTCACCGAGGCGAGATCGAGGAGAAGCGGATAAGCATCCAGCGGATGCAACTCCCGCTTCACCCGCTCTTCAAAAATCAAATCATCCAGCGAGACTTCCTTGGCCGGCCTCGGCGTCGCTTCTACATCCCCAAAGCGCAACCCGCGGGCCTCGAGCCCGGCAAAGAATCCCGTGAGGTAATTGGACTGTTCAGGTGCGAGTGCCGCGCCGTTGATGGTGTCGATGGGTAGGCTCATGGGTATTTCATTGGAAGTGGCGAATGCGAACTCCGGGGAGCGCGCTCGTCCCGAGCGTTGGTTTCAACGTCCCGCCGAAACGAACTTTCAAAACCGTGGATCGCAGTGAAGGTGATCGCGTTACGTGCTGCGAACGCCCACAAAAATCCGCGAAGGCGGGACGCCTTCGCCAACGCTCGGGACGAGCGTGCTACCCGGATTCCGTGAGACGCGCGACTAATACACATCACGCTGGTACCTCTTCTCGGATTTTAACTTGGCGATGTATTCCTCCGCAGCTTCCTTAGTCAATCCACCCGCAGTTGCGGCGACTTGATGCAGTGCCGCATCGACATCTTTCGCCATCCGGCTCGCGTCGCCGCAGACGTAGAAGTGTGCGCCAGCTTGCAGCCAAGCCCATAGCTCGCTCGCAGCTTCTAGCATCCGGTTTTGGACGTAAATCTTCTCCGCCTGATCCCGTGAGAAGGCTAAGTCGAGGCGGGTAAGATGGCCGTCGGCGACCCAGCCTTCGAGTAACTCGCGATACAAGAAATCAGTCGTGCGTTTTTGATCGCCGAAGAAGAGCCAGTTCTTTCCCGGTGCCTTGGTCGCGAGGCGTTCCTCGAGGAAGGCGCGGAAGGGCGCGATACCAGTGCCGGGGCCGACCATGATGACTGGCACGCTGCCATCAAACGGCAGCTTGAACCCATGCGATGGCTGCACGAACACGGGCACCAGCACATCACCCGCACGATCGGCGAGGAAGGTGGAGCAGACGCCTTTACGTTTGCGCCCGTAGGCATCGTAGCGCACCGCGCCGACGGTGAGATGCACTTCGCCGGGATGCGCCTTCGGGCTGGAAGAAATGGAGTAAAGTCGCGGCTGCAATTTTTTGAGCAGCGCGATGAATTCGGCAGGCGTGAACTTCATCGGGAGGCCGGAAACCACGTCAATCACTTCGCGGCCCCAGAGCCACATTTTCAAATCATCCCGTCGTGCCGGACCGAGCAGGGTCGCTAGTTCACCGCCCGCCGCACCCCGTTCGGCGGCGGCTTTCAGCAGATCGCTGGAAGGTCGTGAAATGTCATAGTGCTGCGCGAGGGCGAGGCGGAGGGAAGTCTCGGCACCGCTGGCGGTTTTCACCGCTTCCTCTCCATCGCAACCGAGAGCGTCGAGGAGGTCGGTCACGAGTGCATCGCAATTGATGGGGAAAACGCCGAGCGCATCACCGACCTCATAGTTCAGCCCGGACTCCGAGAGCGAAATTTCGAAGTGCCGCACTTCCTTGCCAGAGCCTTCGCCGGTCAGCGTGCGATTGGTGACCAGGCGTGCCGGGAAGGGATTCTTGCGGGAATAGCCTTCGGCAACTTGCGGTTTTGGTTCCGCGGTTTTGTCCGCGACAGCGGTGGCGACATTGCCATTGCTTCCATTTGCCAAAGCGGTGAACACCCCTTCCGTCCACGCATTCATGTTCGGCTCATAGTCCACATCGCAATCAATCCGCGCGTGGATGCGTTGAGCGCCGAGCGATTCGAAGCGCGCGTCGCACTTTTTCCCAAACTCGCAAAACGCCGGGTAATTCGTGTCACCAAGCGCCAGCACCGAAAAGCTCGTGTACTCCAGGCGCGGCGCGGCGTCGCTGCTGAGCCAGTTCCAAAAGCCTTGCGCGTTATCCGGCGGATCGCCATCGCCGTAAGTGCTGGTGATGACTAATACCCGCTCCTCTTTGGCAAGATCGACGCTCTCATACTTATCCAGGCACACCAATCGCGGCGCGAAGCCTTTTGTTTCCGCAGCCTTCGCCGTCTTCTTCGCGACACCTTCCGCCGTCCCCGTCTGGCTGCCGTAAAGCAGGAGCAGCGGTTGCCTCGGAGCGGCGGGTGCGGCGCTCAGTCCCGCCGCGGCATTCGCGGCGAAATCGCCGCCGGCATTTGAGAAAAGGCCGGCAAGATAGCCATTGAGCCAGAGCCGTTGCTCAGGGGTGAATGGGGCATTTTCGGGAATGAACGGGACTGGAGTCATCGTGAAAACTTGGCCGGTCATTTCCCGCCGCGCCCATGAAGACGCGGCGGGAATTTAACCAACCAATGAGAACTTGTTAGATCGTTAGAAGGTAATGGTTGCCTGCACGTAGCCGAAGTCGGCGTCGTCATCCGTACCGGTGTCGCCGAGATAACTGCCCGCGAAGAAGTGGCTGTAGCCAGCATCGACGCTCACGTATTTGTTCACGGCCCAGGTGGCCAGTACGTCGATCTCGGAACCTGCATAGTTATCCGCATTGCGCGCCGCTGCAGTGATCGGGCGCACGGTTGCCACACCGTTCGCGCGGTACCAGGCATCGTCGGTGCTCGCGAGGAAGAAGGCATGATAGTCGGCACGGATGCTGACTTTCTTTACGGGCTGCACGCGGAAATTCAGTTCCAGATCGTGGATGTTCTGCCAGGAGAACACGTCCATCTGTCCGTAGAACTTGTGGTTCGTCGGGAAGAGATTCTGGAACGTCTCGATGTCGCCATCAAGCGGGTCGCCATCGCCCGAGCCATAGCTGTATCCGAGCGCGACGCGCGGCAGCCACGGGATGTCGAACGTATAACCGAGTGCGCCATGCACGGCCCACGCCGTGAGGTCCAGTCCGCGCACTTTTCCGGTCTGGAATGCACCCTCGAAACTATAGTCGAGGCCGACTGGTTTCTTCTTCATCGGCGGTGGTGCGGACTTGCTATCGGCCATGCTTTTTCCATCGGCAACCATCTTGCCATCCGACGCGCTCATCTCGGGCGCGAAGGCACCGGGCTTGGAAACGATGCGGACGCCGAAGGTCGCGAAGTTCGTGTCGCCTTTCGCGAGCGGCAGGTTTTCGTGCAGGTGCAGCGCGTAGAGGTCGATCGACTGCGGGCCGAGCGCCACGGTGTTGAAGTAGAGACCGCTGAAGATTTGCTCCCGCTCCGTCTCGTTGCCATTGAACAGGTCGGATTGGTTATAGCTCCCGCGCTCAGGCACGACGACGCTCGAAACGAAGGCATCGAGCCACCACATCTTTTCCTCCCAGCGCAGTTTCACCGCGTCGAAAGTGCGCCCGATGTTATTCCAGTCGAAGGCACCGATCACGCGTTCGTCGCCATAGCTCAACACTTGCCGGCCTGCGCGCAGCGTCAGTGGGAATTCTTTTGCATTGCCGAACTCGAAGTAACCCTGCCGCAAGTCGAAGGCATCGTCGCCCTCCGCGCCGAACACTCCCGGAAAGTCGGGACGATCCGAGTTGATCTCCCGCGCGTCCTGCCCCTGCGCATAGATTTTGAACCAGGGTAGTGGCTTGATGGTGAGGCCAACGCGCACGCGTTGGAGAAACCAACTGTCGTCGGTGAGCGCATTTACGCCCTCGTTGAAGTCGAAGTTATTGCTGCGGATTTCCCAGCGGAAACGCTCCTGGATGTCGAAGACCAGCTTGCCATCGAGCAGCGACAGCGGATTTGCGTCCGGCATCTTTTGGGGCATCGTTTTGCCGTCGGTCATCGCAGTGCCTGCAAAGGTGCTGATGGAACTTCCGATCAGGAGTGATGCCGCAAGCAACGCTCCGCTTTTTTTGGTGGATTGAATCATGTGGACTTGGTTTTCAAAAAGCGCCGCGAGAACTCCACGGTGCATGGTGTTTGCTTGGGTTTGGTGGTGATGCGGGAGTTTCCGAATCATGGTTGAGCGGTCGCCATCGGCGCGACGGAAAGGGCTGCGGCCACACTCGCGGCGGGCGCGTGCTTGTGGGCTTTGACTTCGAGGAAATGGATGAGCCGCTCGCGCAGCACGTAGTAGTCGGGATGCTCCATCACGGCCTTGCGTTCGCGGGGGCGCGGAAAATTTACCTCGATGACTTCGCCAATGCCCGCCTCGGGCCCGTCGGTCATGCAGATGATGCGATCACTTAAGAACAGCGATTCATCGACATCGTGCGTCACCATCATCGCGGTGATTTTTTCGCGCCGCCAAAGTTGGATCAGCACCTCCTGTAACTCATACCTAGTGAGTGAGTCGAGCATCCCGAATGGCTCATCGAGCAGCAGCATCTTTGGCGCGAGCGCAAAGGCCCGCGCGATGCCGACGCGCTGCCGCATCCCCTGCGAAAGCTCCTTTGGCGTCTTATCCATCGCATCGGCCAGGCCAACCAGCGACAGATAGTATTCCGCGATTTGCTCACGCTCGAGTTTCTCCGCCGTGTAAAAAACCTGGTTCACGCCAAGCATCACGTTTTCCTTCGCACTCATCCACGGAAGCAGCGAGGGCGATTGAAAGACAACGCCGCGATCCGGACCGGGGCCGGTGAGTTCCTTGCCCGCGAGGATGATCGCGCCGCTGGTGACTGTGCTAAGTCCGGCGACCATCATTAGGATTGTCGATTTTCCGCAGCCCGAGTGGCCAATCACTGTCACAAATTCGCCTTTGCGAAATTTGAAATCCACGTCCTTCACGATTACCGCCTCACCCTTTGGCGAAGGGTAGCTTTTGGTTAGTTTAGAGAGTTCGAGATAGGCGTTGTCGATCATACGGTGACCTCCACGGTTTCGCGCTTCTCTTCACTGCGCCGACGCGGACGACGTTTTTGTCCGAAGGGATTGCGCGGCGCATCAAGATCCTCGGGAATCAAGTCGGGCAGTACGAGTTTCATGCTCGTCGCCGCCCGATCTTTACTCCGCGCTTTGAGCAGGTAATCGACGACCTCGCCGCGCGTCTGTTTAAAATCGTAGTTCGTATTGATCGCCGTGCGCAGCCGCGGGCGCGGCATCGTGATCGGGATCGAAGGCCCGAGCGTGGCGCGCGGACCGGCAGTGAGCGGGATCACACGATCCGCGAGCAGGATGGCTTCGTCGGGATCATTGGTAATGAGGATCACCGTTTTCTTTTCCTCCTGACAAATGCGGTTGATCTCATCCTGCAAATTCGCGCGCGTCAGCGCATCAAGCGCGCTCAGCGGTTCATCGAGCAGCAGAATCTCCGGCTGCATCGCCAGCGCCCGCGCGACTGAAACGCGCTGCCGCATCCCGCCGGATAACTCGCTAGGCACCTTCCGCGTCGCAGGCGTGAGGTTCACCATCGCGATGTATTTTTCGATGTGAGCGCGGCGCTCAGCGGGCGTCCATCGGTGGAAGACCTGATCCACCGCGAGCGCGATATTTTCATACACCGTGAGCCACGGCAGCAGGCTGTAGTTTTGAAAAACGATCCCGCGATCCGGGCCGGGGCCTGTAACCTTTTTACCTTTCAGCAGCACTTCACCCACATCGGGAAATTGGAGTCCGAGGATGAGCGACATCAGCGTCGTCTTCCCAGCACCGGAGTAGCCAATGATCGCGAGGAATTCGCCTTGCTCGACTTCGAGATGCAAGTCGTGCAGCACTTCCGTCCGCGCCTTGGCTGGACCGAAGCCTTTACTGACACCTTTGATTTCGAGAAGAGGCATGTGGATTAGGCGGATTTGAAGCGGCTTTCCAGCAGGCTCATCATTCGGTCGAGCACGAAGCCCACGATGCCGATAGTTAGAATGGATAGGATGATGTGCGCATAGCTGAGTGCGTTGTATTGCTGCCAAAGGAAGCCCCCGACGCCCGGCTTGCCGGTGAGCATTTCCGCAGCAACGATGACTAACCACGCGATACCTAATGATAACCTAAAGCCGGTGAACATGTAGGGCAGCGTCGCGGGTAGCAGCACTTTGAAGAGCGTCTTGGTCTTCGAGAGCTTCAGCACTTTCGCGACGTTCAGATAATCTTGCGGGATAGCGCGTACGCCGACGGCGGTGTTCAGGACCGTGGGCCACATCGAGCAGATGGCGATGGTGAAGATGGCGGCAAGATCGGATGCGGTGTAAGTCCCAATGACCGGAAGCGTTACTTTCGCACCTAGAAAAAGCACCATGCCTAGCGGCAGCCATGCGAGCGGGGAGACGGGGCGCAGGACTTGGAAGATCGGGTCGAACATCTTCGAGAACGTCTTCGACAGGCCGAGGAAAAATCCGATCGGCGTGCCGACGATGAGCGCGATGGCGTAGCCCTGGACGACAAGCGTGAGCGAGAGCCAGGTGAAGCGCAGGATGCCTTGATCCAGTTCGCCGCGTTTGGCGAAAGGCTGCGTGATGTAGAGCTTGCTCTTCGTCCATGTCTCGGCAGGCGAAGGGAGATCGGCGGAGATGCCGGTGCGCTGCACTTTCACGATCTTGTCGCCGAAATCATCGACGTATTCCCTCCGCGTCTCCTTCCCGGCGATCAAGGCCCACAGCAGGATGCAGACGACGACGCCGATGGCTGGCAGCAGCAGCCAGTCGAGTTTTTTGAGCGGTGTTTCGTTCATTAGTTAGGTGCGGTTATTTGCGGATGCTGGTGATTTGGAAACTCGCGGCGTATGCCTCAGGCGAGGCGGGATCGAAGGTGCGACCGTCGAAGAGAGTTTCGGGCGATAGGTCCGCGCCGCCGTGGGGCACGCCGAGTTCGGCCATTGCGGCCTCGTAGAAATCGGGGCGCATCACGCGCGCGGCCACGCCGAGGTAGTCGGGGACGAGCGGGAGCATGGTCCAGCGGCGGAATTGCGAGAGCCACCACAGCGCGAATTTCGCCTGCGGGTAGTTCGCGTTGCGCGCGTTGAAAGTAAGTCCGCGCAAATCGTCGCGTTTCCGACCGTCGCCGTAGTCCACGCTTTTACCCAATCGCGCGCGGAGTAACTCCGCGGGTGCGCCGATGAACTCGGGACGTGCGAGTAACTCCGCCAGCGCGTCGTGATTAGCCGGGTCGTCGCACCACACGCTCGCCTCGTGCAGCGCCTTCAGCACGGCCTTCACCGCGCGAGGATGCGCCTCAGCAAACTCCTCGGTGAACGCGAGCACTTTCTCGGGATGATCCGGCCAGATTTCCTCCGTGCAGATCGCGGTGAAACCCACACCATCGGCGATGGCCCGCGCATTCCACGGCTCGCCCACGCAGAAGCCATCCATGCGCCCGGTGCGCATGTTTGCAGCCATCTGCGGCGGCGGCACGGTGATGAGCGCCACGTCCTTGTCCGGGTGAATCCTTCCCGCGCCGAGCCAGTAGCGCAGCCACATCGCATGGGTGCCGGGCGCGAGTGTGATGCCGAAAACCATCGGCCTTCCGAGGTCGCGCTGCTCGATCGCGAGCGGACGCAGTGCCTTCGGATCGGCGGAAAATTTTCCGCGATGCTTCGTGCCGAGTGTGATCGCCTGGCCATTGCGGCTGAGAATCCACGGGATGATGAGCGGCTTCTGCTCGGTGCCGAGTTTGCCGACCGCCGCGCCGATGGGCATTCCAAAAAGCATGTGCGCCGCGTGCAGCGCGCCGGAATTCAGCGCGTCGCGCAGCGAGGTCCAGCTTGCGAGTTTGGTGATGTTCGCCTCGATCCCGTGCTTCGCGAAAAAGCCGCGTGCTTGCGCCACGACGAGTGGCGCGCAATCGACCAACGGCAGAATGCCAAAGCTCAGTTGCGCCACTTCCGGCGCACCCTCCGCCGCGACCCCGCTCGCGCGACTGCCCGGCATGAGCGTGGCCAGATCAAGGGCCGCCATGCGTTTCGCAGGCGGGTCGAGATCGAGCACGCGCCCGTTCGAGGCGTCGTGATTCGCGGCGAGATCGAGGTCGAGCGAATCCATCGTCAGCCTTTCACGCTGTGGATTGGGAAGCCTTTGGCGTAAGCCTCGAGGTCGGCCTTCGGATCGAACTTCACGCCATCGAAAAGCGTTTCCGCGCCGTCGTCCGCGATGCCTTTCGTGTAGCCGATTTCCTTCATCGCCTCGGCGTAAATGTCGCCGCGCATCACTTGCTTCGCGACGCCTTCGTAATCTGGCGCACCTTCCACCAACCCCCACCGGCGGAACTGCGTGAGCCACCACTTCGCATACTTCGCCTGCGGATAGTTACAGTTCCGGTCGCTAAAGATCATATAGTTCGGATCCTTCAATTTGCGTCCGTCGCCGTAGAGATACTTGCCCTGCAAGCGGCCCAGGATCACGTCTTCCGGGCAGTTGATGTAACTCGCGGACGACACGATTTTCGCCTGCTCGGGCCGGTTATCCATCACGTCGAGCCACACACTCGCTTCGTGCAAAGCCTTCAAGACCGCCTTCACCGTCTTCGGATTTTTCGCGGCAAACTCTTCCGTGAACGCGCACACTTTTTCCGGGTGATCCTTCCAGATGCCCTGCGTGTTGATGCTCGTGTAGCCGATGTCGTCGGCGATCACGCGTGCATTCCACGGCTCGCCCACGCAGAAGCCGTCCATTTTTCCGGCCTTCATATTCGCGACCATTTGCGGCGGCGGCACGGTGATGAGCGAAATGTCCGTGTCGGGATTGATGCCGCCCGCGCCTAGATAGTAGCGCGTCCACATCGCGTGCGTGCCGGGCGGAAAGGTCATCGCGAACGTCAGTGGCGTGCCCGCCTTCTTCGCCTCTTCCACAAAAGGTTTCAGCGCCTTCGGATCGTCGGCTACCTTGCCCTTGAACTTATTCGCCAGCGAGATCGACTGGCCATTTCGATTCAGCAGCCACGGCGCGATCATCGGTTTTTTCGGCGCACCCATCAGACCCATCGTGGACGCGATCGGCATTCCGAGCAGCATGTGCGTGGCCTGATTGTCGCCATTGGAAAGCGAGTCGCGGATTGCCGCCCAGTTTGCGCCTTTGTTGATCGTCGCATTGATGCCGAATTTTTTGAACATGCCCTTTTCATGCGCGATGACGATCGGCGAGCAGTCAGTCAGCGCGATGATGCCGAACTTCATATCGGCAACTTCCGGCGCATCGCCGGCATAGGCGGAGCCGACCCAGCCTTTCGGCAGACCGGCGAAGAGAGCCGCGAGGCCCGCGCTTTTCGCGGTCTTGGTGAGGAAGCTGCGGCGATTGAGTGATGATGTATTGATGGGCGATTTCATGTGGTGGTGAGTTGTTTGGCTTTTTTGAAAATGTCCGCGCGAAACCAGTCGGCAGCGTGCTCGCGCGGGACGGCGGCTGGGTCGGCGATGACGCCGCTTTCGATGAGGTGGTCGATGACCCACGCGGCTTTCTTCGCGTCGGGTTCGTTCGCGTTTTCGCCGGAGAAAATGTGGAAGCGCGGATGCTTCTCGATGCGCCCGTGGCCGTAGTCGAACATGCCGCCCATGCCCATTCGCAGTGCCTGAATCGGCGGGCCGATATACTCGGATTGCGCGAGCGTCTCGATCACGCG
This sequence comes from Chthoniobacteraceae bacterium, assembly GCA_043776145.1. Taxonomy (GTDB): domain Bacteria; phylum Verrucomicrobiota; class Verrucomicrobiia; order Chthoniobacterales; family Chthoniobacteraceae; genus JANLQB01. The sequence goes on along the minus strand of JAYVRQ010000471.1, from coordinate 2,175 downwards.
CTCGCGATTTTCCGGCTTCTCGCAAAAGGCGCACGCCTCGATGAGCGCGGCGATCAGCGCAAGATGTTCGCGCTCCGAATGCTCCGCAAAATCGCGCCGGACCATGAGCACTTTCTCGGGATGCTTCGGCGCGAGTTCGAGGCTCGTGCTCGCGCACCAGCCGGTACGCGAAAGGACGGCAAGCGAGTTCCAAGGCTCGCCGACGCAGTAGCCATTGAGATGTCCGTCGCGCAAATTTTCATGCACCTGCGGTGGCGGCACGACCATGATTTGCACATCGCGCTCGGGGTCGATGCCGTGCTTCCGCAGCCACAGGCGCAGTAGGCAACTGTGCGCGGAGTACTGATGCACGACGCCGAACGTGAGCCGCTCCCGTTTCCCGGAAATCGCGCGCCGCAGCGATTCGCCATCACGCACGCCGCGCTTCCAAAGTTCCTCGGAAAGCGTGATCGCGTCGCCTTGCAGATTCAGCACGAGTGCGGTGAGGCAGTCCGCCTGGATCGAACCGAGCCCGCAACTCACCGCCACCACGAGCCCCGCCGGAGCGTGCGCCGCGTCGAGTTCGCCGTAGATGATCTTATCGCGCACCGTGGCCCAGCCGACTTCGCGATGCAGCTCCACGTTCAGCCCGAACATCGCGAACAGCCCCAGCGCCTCCGCCATCACGAGCGGAGCGCAGTCCGCGAGCGGGACGAAGCCCACGCGCAGCGGATGCGAGCGATGATTTTTGCGCAGCGATGAAGTCACTTTGGCGATGCGCGCCGCATCTAGCGTCCAGCGTGCCACGGTGCCATCGCGGGCTGTAGAAACAGATTGCGACTTTTCGATGGAAATGATGAAAAGGATTCATCCATGTCGCAACCACTCGATAGCAGGCAACTTCGCGCCTTCACCGTCCTCGCGCGGACGGGCAGTTTTACGCGCACGGCGCACGAACTTCACCTCACACAATCCGCGATCAGCTACGCGATGAAGGCGCTCGAAGAGGAAATCGGCTGCCGCCTTTTAGACAGGGTGGGCAAATCGGTGGTGCTCACGCAGGCCGGCGAACAACTGCTCGCGCGTGCCGAAAAAATCCTCGATGAGATGACCGCCGCACGGCTGGAACTCAGCCATCTCGGCAAGTGGGGCAGCAGCCGCCTGCGCATCGGCGCGAGCACCACGGCGTGCCAGTACGTGCTGCCCGCCGTGTTGCGGGAGTTTAAGGAGAGCTTCCCTCGCTGCGCGATTTCCATCGAGCCTGGCGACACGCCCGAGGCCATCGCATCCCTGCGCGCCCATCGCATCGACCTCGCGGTAAATCTCGAACCGCGCCGCGAGAACGCGCTCGAATTCCGCCCGCTCTTCACCGACGAACTGCTCTTCGCCCTCAGCCCGATCCATCCATGGGCCAAGTCGGGCCGCATCCCGCGCGACGACATCGCGCGCCAGCACTACATCCTTTACGGCAAGACGAGCTACACCTTCCAAATGATCGAGGAATATTTCCGCGAAGAAAAAATCATGCTCCACAGCCTGCTCGATCTCGGCAACATGGAAGCCATCAAGGAACTCGTGAAGCTCGGCCTCGGCATCAGCATCCTCGCGCCGTGGACGGCGAAAAAAGAAATCGAAGCCGGTTCGCTCGTCACGCTTCCGCTGGGTCGCCGCAAGCTGAAGCGCCGCTGGGGCGTGCTGCATTGGAAAAACCAGCGGCTCAATCTCGCGCAGGAAACTTTCATCCGGCTCTGCGAATCCGTGGCCGAGCGATTTGGATAAGGCAGCCGACATTCGCATTGTGGATATTTCGGGTTTCTCGAATGAGGTCGCGAATCCGCTTACAGCCGCCATCGCCCGGTTGCTTTTTGAGTTCAAAGTCTGGCAAACCCGCGCCGAACGTGAACGCGATCCGATCGCTCTTATCTGCGAGGAGGCCCACCGATCCGTGCCCGGCGCTTTTCCTCGGCGAGGCTAAGGCGTTGCCCGCGCGCATCACTGTGACAAAGCTTAAAGAAAAAGAGTTGCCGAATTCCGGTGACATCAGCTTCACACACGGCTGGAGTGAATCACCCGTTCTCGTGGACGATATTGTTAAGGTTCTTGGATTCAAGTCCGAAGTGCAACACCTGGAAAAAAGCGTGTAAGAAAGAGGGGGTTTGTTTGGGGGGAACATGGTTTGGAGGGCGTGGTATGAGC
>JAYVRQ010000470.1:0-4483 GCA_043776145.1 Chthoniobacteraceae bacterium | reverse complement strand
GTTCTTGGTTTGGCATCCCAAGCTTTCCAACCCATTCCTCCAATTCGTACAAGTACTAAAATCTCTAGAAGATGGACTTTTTACACAGTCTCTAAGACGGGCGGGATATTGTCGCCCCATGACCGCGATCCAAAAGAAAATCGTCATCGACGAACACGGTGTCCCGCAGGAGGTCGTCATCCCGTGGGCGCAGTTTTGCGAATTGAGCGAAGCGCCCGGTCTTGATCTCGACGCCGCCGCGCAGGCGGAGTTGCGCGAAGCGATCGACGACTCCCGCGCCCGGCGGCGCGAGGCGTTCACTTCGCTGGATGAGTCGTGAGGGGCATCGGCCTCCACCGCCACGCGAGGCGCTACTTCCCAACGGATGCCTGGTGATCGCCAGGCGCAGATGCGGGCCGCTTTGCAAGCGGTGGCCGCGCTCTCCGATCCCGCCAGTTCGCCGAACGTGCGCCCGATGAGCGGCGAATGGGCCGGCTGCCTCCGGCTCCGCGTCGGCTCGTACAGGTGGCGCTGCCGCGAGCCTTGGCAACCCAACGCTGGAAGCGGGTGGGCCGGGAGGATGGTGAGCAAACCGCGACCGACCTTGGGGAGCGTTGCGGATTCGATGGGTGTGACGCGACCGTGGTCGATGGCGACTTCGATGGTGACGAGGCTCATGCGGATTGCCCATCCACAGCTTTGCCACTACCCTCGCGCCATGATTGCCGCACTTGAACAATCGCCCACGGACTTGGAGCATCTTGTCGAACTCGCCCGGCGCGGCGAGAAAGTCGTGCTCACGAAGGCCGGGCTTCCGGTTGCGAAAACCACGGCGATGCCGGATTCCGACTGGCCTCGCCGGCGTGACGAATGGCTCGGGGAACTCCATCGGCTGCGCGCTGCAGTCGGGACCGGTGTGCCCGGCACGCCCACCGAACAGATCATCGACGAACTGCGCGAGGAGCGTTTTGAATGAGCTACTGGGACACGGCCTGCCTGGTAAAATTGTATGTGCCGGAGCCGAATTCCGCGGTGTTTGAGGAGTATGCGGCATCCCTCCTGGAGCGGCCCGCGACCGGTCATCGTAGAGGATGCGATCCCGAGCCGGATCACGCAGCCGCGAAGATTGCGTCCAGACGGTTCTGTTTCGCAGCCTCGCGTGCGAGTTTCTGGACGATCTCCTGCGGCTTGCCGAGCGCCTGCGCGATGCGCTCGACGGCGATGGTCGCGCATCCGCTGAGCCCCATGAGGCTCGCGAGCGGGAACACGCGGACTATTTCCCCACGCTGATGAGATGCGTGAACGTGCGCAGGTACATCCGCCCGCCGCTCACCGCCGGGGTCGCGAAGGAGCCTTCGCCGAGCGGGATGCGCGCGATTTTTGCAAAGGTGTCTCCGGCTCCGATGACGACGAGTTCGCCGCGGCGCGTGATGTTGTAGAGGCGGCCATTGAGCGCGATGGGCGAGCCGTAGAACGGGCCGTCGATGCGCTCGCTCCAGAGCTGCTCGTTGGTCGCGGCGCGCAGGCAGGTCACGAGGCCGTTTTCTTTCCAGAGAAAAAGGCGGTCGCCCACGGCGGTGGGGCAGGGGACGTAGCCGCCAACGCGGACGACTTCGTACACTTTTTCGGCGGGCTTGCCGCCGCTGCCGGGCTTTACGGCATAGACAAAACTCTCGGCCTGCCCCTCGCCGCACTGGCCGATGACGAGTCCCGCATCCGTGACGACCGGCGACGCGACGCATCGCTTGGGAAGCAGGCCGGGCATTTCCCATGTCACCTTTCCCGTCACCACATCGATGGCGGTCATGCCGACGGTCTGGCTGATGAGGATGGCTTCCATTTTGCCGTCGGGATTTTTCACGAGGCATGGCGTGGAAGATGACGACTTATCTCCGCGATGCTCGTGCTTCCAACGCTCCTTCCCGGTCTTCGCATCGAGGGCGGTGAGAAAGCTCGGCGCTTGATCTTGATCGAAACTCAGCAGCACCGCATCGCCCACGACGATCGGCGATGCACCGGGACCGTGCTGCGAGACGAACGGGCCGAGGTCGTGCTTCCAGACTTCCTTCCCGTCCTTTTGCTCAAGCGCGACGATCGCGGAGCCAGTGGGCGCGCCCCACCAGACATACACGCGCTCCGCATCCACTGCGGGCGACATGCTCGTGTAGCTGTTGTCCGCGTGCTGGCGAAAGGCGCCGGTTTCATATTCCCGCGTCCACAGCGTTTTGCCGTCCTTTGCATTCACGCAAACGATCGCGCGCTTCGCCGTGCCCGCGGGCGTCGCGGAGACAAACACGCGCTCGCCCCAAATGACCGGCGACGAATGTCCCGAGCCGGGCAGTTCGATTTTCCAATTGAAATCCGCCTCGGAGAATTGCGCGGGAAACTTCGGCGCGTTGGCGATGCCCGAGCCGTTCGGTCCGCGAAAGCGCGTCCATTCCTGCGCGGTCGCGTGAACCGAAAATGAAAGAACGATTGCGAGGAAGGCGGGGAGGCGGCGGGAGATCATGGCGCGGCGATTAGCGGGGGAATGGCGGTGGGTGTCAAGGAAGCGGCCGGGAAAAAGGGCGGGGCATTCGCACCAAAAAATCGGGATTTGCCGCGAGGGCGGCAGCGTCGAAAACCGGTCATTCTTCGACTCGGCTCCCTCCTGGCCCGCGGGAAACTGCGCTGAGGATGACAGGCTTCACGGAGTTCTTCCTTCCCGCGCTTCTCCCGCGTCCGTTAGAACGCGCGGATGATTTCCGTCGTCATCCCGCTTTTCAATGAGCAGGACAATATCGAACCGTTGCAAAACGAAGTCGCCGCCGCGCTCGCGGGAATCGAGCACGAGTTGATTCTCGTCGATGATTGCTCGTCCGACGAGACGGTGAAACGAATCGCGCGCCGGCCCGAAGTGCGCGTGATCGAGTTTGCCAAAAACACCGGCCAGAGCGCGGCGATGTACGCGGGCATCCATGCGGCGAAGGGTGACGTGATCGTGCTGCTCGACGGCGACCGGCAGAACGATCCCGCCGACATTCCCCGGCTCCTCGCGGAAATCGAAAAAGGCGCGGACCTCGTGTGCGGCTACCGCGCGAACCGCAAGGACACGACGTTCAAGCGCGTGCAAAGCCGCATCGCGAATTTCGTGCGCAGCCGTTTCACCGGCGACGGCGTGCGCGACACGGGCTGCACGTTGAAGGCGATGCGCCGCGAATGCCGCGAGGCGCTCGTGCTGTTTTACGGGATGCACCGCTTCATCCCCGCCCTCGTGAAAGGCATGGGCTACCGGCTCGTCGAAGTGCCCACGCAGCACCGCCCGCGCGTCGCCGGCGTGAGCAAATACGGCTTCGGCAACCGCGCGTGGAAGGCGACGTGCGACATGTTCGCCGTGAAATGGATGCTCTCGCGGCAAATCCAAATCCGCGTGCGCAAGGAAAGCTGAGTGCTCAGACGTTTCGCCATGTTCCCGGTTTTCCCCTTCACTCCACGCGCGGCTCGCAGTTCTCCGGGGAGCGCGCGCGTCCCGCGTGCTGGTTTTGGCGTCCCGCCAAAACGAACTTCCACCCGCGCTGCCGGCGGAGAGAACCACGCCACCGTCCGTTCGCACGTCGCAGGAAGTGCGTCGCGGCGGGACGCCGCGACCAACACGCGGGACGCGTGTGCTCCCCGGAAAGCCCGCGCGCCGCTTCTGCTCCTTTTCGTGCTTTTCGCGTTTTTCGCGGGCACCTCCGCGCGGGCGGCGGAGCTGTTTCCGTTCGTGCTGCCGTGGGATGACGCGTCGCCGTCGGCGACGAATGTGAGCGCGTGGCTGGAAGCTCCGGCGGGCCACGACGGCTTCGTGACCGTGAAGGACGGGCATCTTTTTGCGAATGGAAAACGCTTCCGCATCTTCGGCGTGAACCTCGCTTTCGGCGCGAACTTCCCCACGCATGACGACGCGGAAAAGGTCGCCGCGCGGATGGCGAAGTTCGGCATCAACTGCGTGCGCTTTCACCACATGGACATGCAGACCGCGCCCGGCGGCATCTGGGCGAAGGACTATGCGGGCCTCGACGCGGGGCAGCTCGACCGGCTGGATTATTTCATCGCGCAACTCAAGGCGCGCGGCGTTTACGCCGACCTGAATCTGCACGTCTCGCGCACCTACCCCGACCGCCCGGCGGCGGAAAAAGCGGGCAACCCGAACTACGACGCGGGTGTGGACAATTTCGACGTGAAGATGATTGCGCTGCAAAAGGACTACGCCCGCGCGCTGCTCACCCACGTCAATCCGTACACGAAAAACGCCTACGCCGCCGAGCCCGCCGTCGCGCTCATCGAGATCAACAACGAGAACTCGCTGCTCACCCTCTGGCACTACGGCAGCCTCGACAAAGCCGCCGCGCCCTACCGCGCGGAACTCGCCGCGATGTGGACGGAATACCTGCGCAAAAAATACGGCGGCGACGAAAAGCTCACCGCCGCGTGGGCCGCGGAAGCGAAGCCGCCGGGCTCGGAGCTTTTGCAAAACGGAAATTTT
>JAYVRQ010000469.1:0-16328 GCA_043776145.1 Chthoniobacteraceae bacterium | reverse complement strand
GCACACATGATCGCCGTCGAGGTAGCTGTGCAGTTCCACGTCCTTTTGCGCGCCAGCGTATTTCTCGGCGTTGGAGAAAAGATTCACGAGGATCTGCGCGAGCGCGTCGTCATCGCCGATGACCGGATACGGCGGCGCGGCGGCCTGCCAGCGCGTCGCGAAGCCGCTCTCGCGCAGATGCAGTTCGTGCGACTCCCAAGTGCGCGCGATGACCGCGTGCAGATCGAGCGGCTTTTTCTCGAAACGCTTTTGCCGTCGATCGAGCTTCGCGAAATCGAGCACGTTGTTGATCAGCCGCGTCAGCCGCTCGGCCTCGACCATGATGATGCGGAGATACTGCGGCGCTTTCTCCGCGGTCTCAGCGCGTCCGTTTTGCATCAACTCCGCGAACATGCGGATCGAGGTGAGTGGCGTTTTGAGTTCGTGCGAGACGTTGGAAACGAAGTCCGTCTTCTGCTGCGCGAGCGCGAGCTGGCGGCGCGCGTCATGCACCACGAGCCAGCCGCCGCACGCGATGGCGCCGAGCATTCCCACGATGAGAAAAATGAGCGTCCGGCGCAGGCCGCGCGCGGATTCCTGAAGCTGCTCCGGCCGCATCAAATAAAGCGCCGCCTCCCAATGCGGCAGCGCCTCGCCGATTTCCGAGGCGACGAACGGGCGCTTCCAATCGCGGCCCGTTTCACCCGGCGGGTGCGTGGCCACGGGACGCGCCTTTTCGTCAAGCAGCGCGAGCACGAATTCGGACGACACGGGCTCGGGCATCGCCGCAGCCCACAGATCACCGAGACTGCCGGCCTCGATGAGACAGCCGAAAATCATTTCCGGCGCTTGCGCGGGGCGCACCCAGAAAATCATGTCGAGCCGGTCCTGCACGAAGCGCGTCACCATTCCATCGTCACGCCCCGAGCAAAGCATTCGGAACTCCGTGGTCGCCGACCAGAGATTGGAAACTTGCGCGCGGCCCGCGTCATCCGCCGATTGCTGCGGCAGGACTTTTCGGACGGAAGCCTCGCGCCGCAGCGCCTCCTGCTCGGCGAGCTTCGCGGAGTCGGTATCGGAAGAGGGCTCGATGATCTCCGCTTTCGTGAGCGCCTGCTTTTGATTGATGGCTTCGGGCTTCGCGGCAGGCGGCGCGCGCGTTTTTGTCCCGAGGCTGTTCGCGGCAATTTCCTGCTGCTGTCCCTCGTTGTATCCGCTTTTCGTTTTCCGCATTTGCTCCGGGCGATTCAGTTCCTCCACCGGCACGGGATAAACCGTCGCCGCAAGATTGCCGCCGAGAAACGCACCGTTTTCGAGCAGGAATTTTTTGATGTCCGGGCTCCCCGTCGCAGCGGGCACCGACGGCGAAAGCAGGCGTCCATCCGCGCCGATCGCGAAACCGACCGCATTTCGCGGCCAGGACTGCGCGAGCGATTTCGTGAAAGTGCCCGCAAGCTTTTGCGGCTCCTCGCCGGCGATCAGTTTGCCCACCACATCAGCAAACGCCCGCCGCTGCTCGTCGATCAGCGCGCGCGCTGCGGCCGCCACATTGTCGGCCTCCGTCTGCCGAAGCTCCGCCGTACGACGTTCGAGGATGATCTTCTGCTCCTCCGCACTGCGCAGCGCCAGCCAGCCGAGCACGACACTCGGCAGCAACACAGCGAGCAGGAAAACCCAGATGCTCTTTCTCATTCAGGAAACCGTATTACGGCAGAGAGTGGATTTTCGCAAAAAATCATCTGCGAAAGCTCGCCCATCTCGCCCTTTGCCGTGTCAGAGCGCGATATGGAGTTTGTAAAAGAATTGTCAGCTACAGGCCGCGGGCTACTTGTTTGCATTGCATCCGTTTTCCCATTGCGCCCTATTGACTAAATTTCAAAAATCCACATGAACTCGTTCTCACACCCATACTGCCGCTCATTGCTGGGGATTTCACTCATCTTGCTCGCTGAGTCCGTCAACGGTGAGGATGTTACCTCTCTAGCCGACAGAAAAGATGTCCTGAATACCCTTCCTATTGAACTGACGACGGTATTCGATTTTAAGATTCCTCCCCGTCCAGACGGGCATGTTCTCGACACGGCCCACTTTCTCACCGTAGAAACGAAACAGAGCCTCGAAGACGAGTTATCCTTGGAGGCCCGGAACCATGGCGTGAACATTTACCTATTGACTGTGCCCTCCGTTCAGAAGAACGCCCTTGAGCCTTTCACCCAGAAAGTGTCACAAACTTGGACCAAGGGTCTTTTCGGTGCCACCCTCGTTTTCGACGACGGGACAGGCAAGGTCGCAATTCAACAGAGCGAAGATGTCGCGAAACGCTTTTACGAATTTGAATTGTCACTGCTTTTGAAAGACACAAACAATTTAACAAAGCGCCCCAAGCTCAGCCGCGACGGATTGGAAAACACCACAAAGAGCGTAAAGACTGCGCTTCATGAATTGAAAATGCGTGCCAATCGCGAAGATCGCAAGTCGCGATTGACGATGTGGGGTACGGCCATCATCGGAGCCGTGGCTGCATTTTTTGGGGTGTTTGGATACTTGCATCGTCGCTCAGGAACGGAGCCAGTCTAATTCCCTCTATCCGGATTCCAGTGGGTCAGAAAAGTCGGCACATCGTTGCTTGAGGCCGTCTTCAACTACGAGCAATAACGACCAAAAGACGACTGGCTCAAACAGTCCGTCTCAGGCGGACACTTGCGCTAGCTTGGCATTCACTCACAAGAAAAAACCTCGATATTTCTATCGAGGCTTTTTCAAGTTGAAGCTGAGGTAGGGATATTAGCTTCTGCGAAGACCCATTCGACGAAAGCCAACCAGACCCATCGCGCCGAGCAGAACCATCCCAAATGCAGAAGGTTCGGGAACCGCAACTAAGACCGGCAGCCCAACGCCTACGAGGGCGACCGTGCCACCATTTACACCACGGGAGTTAGTGAGAACACCATTTTCCTGCCAAATATATTCAGTTGTAAGGCCCGTGAAGTCAGTTTTCCGCCAATTAACTGATATTTGATTATCAGCTCCTGGACTGGTTACCCGGAAGGTAAATTGATAAAGGTCAAACTCACTGGCACCCAATCCAGTTGCATTGCCAGTAGTCATTGCGGCACTACGAAGTGAAACATTTGCCGCAACTGCGGCAGCCGTGGCGTTGTCACCGATGTCCAAATCTCCATCGGCATCAAGATCAACGATTGTTCCGAGCGTTGCACCGGCAGCTCCAAATACACCATCAAATTGCCGAGTCTCAACATTACCCTTACCACCAGTGAGTGATGTATTTGAAAGAATACTTCCAACAGCGATTTGGAAACCTTCCAAGCCAGCAGCTTCTGTAGGCCCAGTCACGACGGCAAACAACTGAAACGTTACAAGATCGTTTGGAGCCACCGTAACGCTTTTCGGATTAAGAGTGGGAATGCCGTTGACGCTTATTGCGCGTAAGTCTAGGGTAAGAGTGGCAGATGCCTGCTGTGCAGCGATACCTGCAATCGCAGCACTTAGGATGAATGGTTTTGAAAGATGGTGTGTCATAGATTTTTTGTTTTTAGGAGGGTTTGAATTTTTGAGGATTTGGGATATTTTCAATTCAGGAGAATTTAGTCAATCAGATTTCGTTAATTCGGTCGATTATTTTTTGCTCCGACGACGCATCGCCAAACCGAGGACACCGCAGGCGAGCAGACCAAGCGATCCCGGTTCAGGCACGCCCTGAATCGAGGCTCCCGAACCTTGACTGGCAAGCACAAGCCCGCCTGAAGTGTAGATAAGAAAAGATGTATCAATCAAACCATAATCGCTAATGTCACCACCTGGACCACCACTGTAATCGAAATCGCCGTTCAACCAACCTGTTCCGCCGCCACCACCTGCGGCTGTATCGATCTGACCGTAATCGGTAATGTCAATAATACCATTGAGATCCGCATCACCAAAATAGGTATATTTAGCTAAAATTGCGACTGCTGAAACCGCGTGAGCATCCGGCTGCGGAAGACCAGTCGCACCGTTGACAGGCCAGTTAGTGTAACCAACTTGGGAATTATCAATCACGCCAACAGCAGTGTTAAGGGTGGCACTCTCCGCAGCCGCATTGCTACTATTGATCCCAGGCCCATCCCAATATCCACCGGCCCCGTTGTAAAGGCCAGTCTGAATATACCCGGTAATCGTCGCAAGACTACCAGTGCGGACAATAAGATCGTTGTCTTTCAGATTCAGGATGCCCGTGTAACCGACTGCCGGGCTAAAGGTCAACGTGACATAATCCTGAACGATCGCTTTGGCCGCAGGTTCCGCGATGGACGCCAAAGCAACAGCAGCGATGGCGATTTTAAGGGCGCGCTGGTCAAATTTTGAGGGGATGGATAATTTCATAGGTTGTTTGTTTTAAGAGAGAAAATGAATGGGTGTTTCACTTGTTGATTCGAGGGGGCGTTGCGATGGATTTGCTTCGTCTTTCGCAATTCGTAGAGATTTTCGGGTGCCGCGTCAATAGGTTATTTCAAAAAAATTCATCTTTTTTTGAGGCGGCGCACTCCAGTCTTCATCAATGCCGGAGTGGCGTCGCCTCGATTGAAAATTTGCCTTATTTTTCAGACCGGGATTGGAGCCGCAAGCAGTGCCGTCAACGATTTTTTCGGCAAGTCGTATTTCATTGAAGGAAAGTCACTTAATTCAAGAAATTCCGTATTTCCGTTGGGCGCAGCGGCTTTTTGGCGGGGTGACATGGATCTACGGATTGACGGATTGGGAAGTTTGATGGACCGAAGTTGGCATGAAATTTGTTGAGGCCCGGCTAAGGGAAAAGCGCGAATTGAAAAATGGCAGAAAGCATACCCGGCGGGTATGCGGTGGCTGGTTTGAGGCGAACACGCGCAACGCTGGTACGATTCGAGATGATGAGAATTCTCACGCTGAGTCGCAGAAGTGCATGAACAAAAGGGACGGACGTTACTAACAATTCTCCCAGTCCGGTTTCCATATGGAGGCGCAACGAAGCGAGGTCATTCTGAGCGTAGTTCCCTGCGGGCCGAAGGCCACTTTTTCAGAGTGGCGCTCTCACGCGGCTGGTTTTGGCACGGCGCGCAGAGCGACGCCATCCACCCGCGTTCAGACTTAATTTCACACTCTCTGAAGCAGCCATTCCAATAACTCGACTGCGAAAATCGTATCTGACCTGCAATGAGGCCGACCCGGTGGATCGCGAGCACTCCGAGACGGATTGAAAGCTGCCGGTCCTACGGCGTGAGGACCAGCTTGCGATCGAGCTTGAATGACTCGCCTTTGTGGTTCTTTACGCCGTGCTCATTGCACCACTTTTGCGCTTCCAGGTTTCCGGCTTCGGCGGCCTCACTGTACTTTTCGGTGGCAAGCGCCATATTCGCCTTCACTCCTGTGCCGGACTCGAGGCAGCGCGCGTAGAGGTAGAGGCAAAAATCGTCCCCGGCATCGATGCCCTGCTTCAGCAGGACGACAGCTTTTTTCAAAGGGGCCGGTTCGCTGTCCACTTTGTTCATAATGTAGAGAATGGCGAGGTTTCCGAGGGAGTGGTAATAGCCGAGCTTCGCGGCTTCCTCGTAGAGTTCCCTAGCTTTAGCGGGGTTTTTTCCGCCGGTGCCGACTCCCTTGTCGAAGCAGGTTCCGAGTTGGTCCTTCGCCCGGCGATCCTTTCCCTCGGAGGCTTCCATGAGGAGGGTGACGGCTTTTTTATCCATCTCGTTTTTGATCCGCTCCTCGCCCAATTCCTTCGCGTAGGTCTTTTTGAGAACTTCGGAGCCCTGCAAATAGAGATCGGCCAGCGCGGCTTTGGCGCGGATGGCCTTGGGATCTTCCGCGGCTTTTTGCAGGAGCGGAATGGCGGCGGCGAGGTCCGGCTTGCAGCCGATTCCGTTGGCCAGCATCAGGCCTTTCATGGTGATCGCCGAGAGGTCGCCAAACTCGGCGGCTTCGGAGTATTTTTGAAACGAGGCGTCCGGGTCCGTTTCGCGCAAGTTCTCTGCAAGAAACAGGGTTGCCGGGCGAACTGGCGGTTCGAGTTTCGACGCTTTCTCCAAGGCAGTACGGAGCTCTGTACCTGCCTGCCGGGTGGTCAGGACATCGTCGTCGCCTAGGCTGTCGATGATGAATCCGATGTGGGTTCTGCCGATCTGCAAAGTGGGAAATTCCCTCGCGACTTCGCTCCACGCATCAATCGCTTCGGGCCAGCGCCGGCCATCCTCGGCATCCTGCGCCCTGGCGGCGAGATCGCGGAGTCTTTGATTTTCGGAAGGGGGCTGGACTTTCGGTTTCTCCGGCAGCGGCTTCGGCGTCGCGGGGATGATGGCGATGCCCGGGCCGTCCACATCCGGCTTGGTCTTGAAAAGCGGGAGCACCAAAAAATAGATGCCGCTCCCGACGAGCAGCAGCGCGACCAGCATGGCCGCGATGGCGAGGGGAGCGCCGGCGCGGACGGGCCGCAACTCGGGCGGCGGAGTCGGCGATCCGGGTGGACGCGGCTTTGGCGCGGGGGGCGCGATTGGCGGGGGCGTCGGGAGTACGGGCGGGGCGGCGGCTTCCACGGGTGGCGCGGGTGCGACCGGGGGAATGGGCGGCGGTGCGGCGGGCTGAACCGCAGGCCGTGGCCGCGGGGGCGGCTCGACCGTTTCGGCATCCAGTTCCGCCAGTGCGCGGTGAAAATCGCGCGCCTTTTTGTAGGGCGGCGACGCGGAGAGCACCTGGCGCAGCGCGTTGTTTCCCCGTTCGGAAAGATTCGCCAGCGGCGTGTAGCGTCCGCCGTGGTCGGTGCCGGAGCCGAGCGCGAGGGTGCCGCCGAGCAACTCATAGACGATCCCGCCGAGCCCCTGCATCGCCCGCGCGCCGTCGCTGGCGGCGGAAGTCGAACTGCCGGGGCGGCCCACCACCGTTTGCTGGCCGGACCACGTTTCCGAGGCGGAAAGCTCCCGCGTGATCCCCAGCGGATTGAGTTTCACGACGAACTCGGGCCACTGCGTCACCGGCTGATGCAGCAGCGTGTTTTTTTCAAAAGGCGCGGGGAAATGGATGAACGTCTGATGCAGCCCGAGGTCGAGCCGGTTGATGCCCGAGGCGAGCGCGTGATCGACGCCCTCCGCCGCCTGATCGAGCAGCGCGAGCACTTCCACGGCCTCCAGTTCGCTCCGCGCGCGCAGTATTTCGACGAGGGAAAATCCCTCCGTCCATTCCATCGTGATGAAGCTCGAACTTTCGATCGTCTCCAGCCCATGAACGCGAAGCAGATTAGGATGCTGCACGGGCGCGGCCTTTTCCACCTCCCGTTCGATCTGCGTGGCGGTCGCCGTGTCCGCCGCGAGTTCGCGATGCAGCACGAGCACGCGCACGGGCACGCCGTCCGCGAGCCGCTCGGCGCGAAAGACGACGCCGGTGTTCGTGTCGCCCAGCCGCGCGACGATGCGGTAGCGTTCCGCGATCACGGAACCCACATCGAATTTCGTCTCACCGGGCTGCGTCGTCGTGTCTTCGACCTCCGTCGAATAATCCTCGGGATCGACCACCGCCGAGAGCGGATCGACCGGCCCGGCGGCGCGCACCTGCACGATCGTTTTCTCGATCTCGATCCGCAGTTCCGACGGCGTTTGCGGACGCTGCGCGCGATCCTTTTCCAACATCCGCCGCAACAGCGCCGCGACCGCCTGCGGGACGTTCGCCAGCCGCTCGAAAGGCGGAGCCTTCGCGAGATGCTGACTCATCACCTGCGCCATCGAACCCGCGAACGGCGTCTGCCCCGCAAGCATGTACCAGAGCGTCACGCCGAGCGAATAAATGTCCGAGCGCACGTCGATCTCGCGCTCCTCGAGCTGCTCGGGACTCGCGAAATGCGGCGTCCCCACGAAGCCGCCCAGCGACACCGTCGCCGCGTCCTCATCCCCCGGCGTCATCACCTTCGCCAGCCCGAAGTCGATCACCTTCACATTCAGCTCATCGTCCTCGCGAATGAGCATCAGATTCGCCGGCTTGATGTCGCGATGCACCAGATTGTGCGCCTGCGCCGCGTTCAGCGCGCGCGCCACCTGATCCACGATTTGCAGCGCCAGCAGCGGCTCCAGCGGACCCTGCCGCTTGATGAGCGCGTCCACCGTTTCCCCATCCACAAACTCCATCGCGTAAAACATCTGCTCCCCTTCCGCCGCGAGATGGAACACCGACGCCACATGCCGGTGCCGCAGCTTCGCCGCCGCGCGCGCCTCACGCACAAAGCGTTGCCGCGCGACATCGCTATTCAAAAACGTGCTGTTGATGACCTTCAGCGCGACCGGGATTCGCAGATTCGTGTCATACGCCTTATACGTGATGCCCATCGCTCCGCGTCCCAGTTCAAAAAGAGAACCGTCATCGCGCTGTAAAACGGAGTAATGATCGAATGAGATGGTTTCAGCCATGTGAAGTTGCGAAGATTTGCAGTTTGCGCACGCTTTCTGCAATCTGCAACCCAGCGCAATGTCGCCGAAAACTCGAATGGGAGCCAAACTAATCATCCAACCCGCCAATACCGAAGCCTTCGAGGTGCCCATCGGGAACACCGCGACGATCGGACGCACGCGCGAAAACACCGTCTGCCTGAACTTCAGCCCGCTCGTCTCGCGGCAGCACGCCATCATCCGCTGCCACAACGGATTCCAGTTTCAAATCATCGACCTCGGCAGCCGCAACGGCACCTACGTGGACGACCAGCGCGTCGTCATGCCCGTCGCGCTTACCCACGGCGCGCGCATCCGCATCGCGGACAACACGCTTACTTTCACCGAGACCGCGGACGAATGCGGCGAAAGCCACGAAGTCACCGTCGCCGGCAGCCTCACCAGTTGCGGCCTCGAAGCGCGGCCCGTCGCCCTGCTCGTCTGCGACATCCGCGGCTTCTCCGCCATGTCTGAAAAAACCGAGAGCGCGAAACTCGCGCAAATCCTCGGCGCATGGTTTCGCGAAACCGGCAACCTCGTGACCCGCAGCGGCGGCACCATCGACAAATTCATCGGCGACGCGATGCTCGCCTACTGGGGCACCACTGGCACGGGTGCCGACGACTGCCGCGCCGCGTTTGAAATCGGACGCGCCATGCTCGACCTCGCCACCGCGCGCACCTGGCCAAACGGCTCCCCCTTTCGCATCGCCGTCGCGCTGCACTATGGCCGCGTCACATGCAGCAATGTGGGTATGACCGCCGAACGCGACGCGACCATCATCGGCGACGCGGTGAACACCGTCTTCCGGCTCGAAGCCCTGTCGAAGGAACTCAAGCAGCCGCTCCTCGTCTCCGGCGATTTCCACGAGAACGTCGGCGCACTCGGCACGTTCGTCCCCTTTGGCGCGCAGTCCCTCAAAGGCAAATCGCGGACGGTGGAAGTGTTCGGCTGCGAGGTGACGCCGACGGCGACGGAAAAATAGCCGCGTTCAGCGCGGCGGCGATGGAAGACCGGGCGTGTATTTTTCGATCGCAGCCGATCCATCGACATGCGCAACCACGCGCCGTCCTCGACGATCGGCACCCTTGCTCACGAGCAGGACGTTTTTGCCAGGATCGGTTTCCTTGCCGCCAAAATAGTCGTAGCCGATCGGGTCGGATGGCGAAAGCGGGCAGATGAAGATGGAGCGATCTGGGATGTAATCTGGAACCAATTCGTCGAGCACTTTTGGGAAAGAACGTTCGTGATCCTGCGCGTAAATCAGGCAGCCGAGGGCAATTTGTTTGGCATGGGAAAGCGACTTCGTTTGTTTCCCACGAAGCTGCACTTCGCTGAAAACGGGGAGAGCGATGCCGGCGATGATCGCCACAATCGGAATGATGAGCACGAAGCTGAGATACCCGATGATGAGCCCGGCCAAAGCCATCCCGCCCCCACCGATCGTTCCCGCCGCGCGGCGGATGCGACCCAGCGCCGCGTGCCCGCAAATGACCGCCGGAATTCCCGCGAGAAAAGGCACGAACGTCACCGAAAGAATCCCGCACACGAGGCTCGCAATGGCGAGGCCGGAAGCGGGCGGGTTTGCGGACGAGGGAATCCGCTGCAACGGCGGCGGCGCAGCGGGAACACCCTGCGGCAGCGGTGGAACCGGAACTGCCGCGATGCCGGGAAAAGCGGACAGCGGAACCCAATCCGTTCGCCCCTCCGCCCACGCGAGATCGTCGGGTTGAAGATTGCCCGTGGAAAGCCGGGCACGCACTTCTTCGATGGAAAACGGACCGAGTTTCTGACCGTCGCGGGCAACATGGATTTGCATGTCCGCGACGCTACCCGGCGCAACCCGCCGGTGTCGAGACAAGCGCCGCGAACAGCCGGGTGTGATCGAAAATAAATCCATTTCGAAGGGCCAAAGGCCCGGCACATACCAGCCTGGGGCAACGCCCCAGTGACGAAGAAAAAAAACAGGCGAGGGCTGAAAGCCCGATCCATCCACGATCCCGCGCGCATGGGCCGGGCTTTCAGCCCTCGGCGTTTTCCCCTGTTTTCCTGGGGCGTTGCCCCAGGCTGGTATGATGCCGGGCCTTTGGCCCTCCGAAATGGACCTGCTTTCAAATCAGCCCGCGAAAGCCCGCGTCGGCATCCCTGCCACGCCGGGGCGTGCGCGAAAAATCGAGCCCGCGCGCGGCTGACGCGCTTTGCCGACCGCATCCAGATCGCGACTCGCCGTGGTGATGTACAACTCGTCCCATCCCGCGCCGCCAAAGCAACACGACGTGACCGCCTCCACCGGCAGCTCGATCTTGGCGAGCTGCGCGCCGGTACGCGGATCGAAAGAGCCAAGGCCCCAGCCACCCCACAGCGCGACCCACAAATTGCCTGCGGCATCGCCGCACATGCCGTCGGGAAAACCGTCGGGAACCTCGATCACCTTGCGCCGATTAGACAGCGCGCCGCTCGCCGGCTCGAAGTCGAACGCATCGATGCGCCGAGTCGGTGAGTCGATGTAGTACATCGTGCGTCCATCCAGCGACCACGCGAGACCGTTCGAGATCGAGACGCGCTCGACCATGCGGCGCGGCTGCCAGTCCACATCGACGCGGTAGAGACTGCCGCGTTCCGGCGCTTCGGAAACGGCCATCGTCCCTGCCCAAAGCCGTCCGGCGGCATCGCACTTCGCGTCGTTGAAACGATTGTCCGGCAGATGACTCTCGGGATCGACGACCGGCGTGAGCGCGCCGCTCTCCGCATCGAACCGCGCCAGCCCGCGCTGCGTCCCGACAATCGCATCCCCGCGCTCCGCCGGAATCACGAACCCCACGCGCTCATGCAACTGCCAGAGCCGGTCGCCGGTCGCCGCGTTCCAGCGATGCACCTGCTTCCGCTCAATATCGACCCACCAAAGCGCCGCGCGCGCCGCATCCCAAACCGGACCTTCGCCGAGCACGGCGTCGGTTTTGAAAACACACTCGGCGGCGAAAATTTTCACGCGCAGCGCAATCCGAAGCGACGCCTCAGATTTTCGGCAGAAGTTCGAGCGCGGCTTCCACGGATTGCAGCGCGGCGGCGTATTTCGCGGGGTCGAAACTTTCCTGCAATTTTGCCTCGCCCTTCAGAATGCCGAGGGCTTTGTCGAAATTTTCGGACTCGAGTTTCGAGTTGGTTTTTAGCGCGAACCACAGGCGGTCGATGGCGGAGACGAGCACTTCGCCGCGACGGCGCAGGTCGGCGGGTTCGGTTTTGCCATCGCGGAATTCCTCGGTGAGTCCCACGTAGGTTTTCAGCAGCCGCATCGTGGAGTCCTTCGACCAATCCTCGCGCGCGGCGGTGCGGGCCACGCGGTCGGCGGCGGCTTGCATCGCAGCGAAATCGTCGGTGTTCGGCAGGCTCGCGCCGGTCTCGGTTTTGCGCAGCAGCCACGCGAGCCCTTTCCAGCGCGCGACGAGATTCGCGTCGGTCCCACTCGTGAGTTTCCAACTGACTTCGCGCAGCGCCGCCGCCTGCCCGGTGAGCCAGGCGCGCGGGCCGAGCCAGGCGCCTTCGTCTTTCCAATGCGGCGGTTCGGCGGCCATTTGTCCGTCGAGTTCAAAAAACATTTCGGGATGTCCGGCGGCGATGAGACCCGCATCCAGATTGTGATGGCAGGCGATGCAGACATTCGCGCGATGGTAAAGATCGCCGGCTTCGCGCAAGCCCGATGCGATGCGCTGATCGTGCGAGACATCCTTGCGCGTGTGGAAGAGACGCCACTTTTCCGCGGGACCGTGGCACGTCTCGCAACTCACGCCGCGATCAATCTTCGTCCCGGCGGCGAGGCGCGTGGCGGGGAGCGCCTCCATCGGCGAATGGCAGATGGTGCAGCGCGCGGATTTTTGCGGATCGCCGATGCCCATCGACTCGGCCATGCGCTTCGAGCGGTCGATGCCGAGGATTTCGTGCGCCTTCGTATGCACGTCCTTCTTTTCCCAAATGATGGACTGGCCTTTGTCCACGCCGCCGCCGTGGCAGCTCGAGGATTTGCAGGACTGCGAGCCGACGAAGCGCGGGGCGGTGATGACGGGCTCGGCGGCGCGTGCGGCATTGCTGTGAAAGACGGCGACGGACACGAAAAGGAAGCGAGTGATGATGTCCACAGCGCGAGCTTATATCGGGAATTTTGCCAAACGTGAAGCGGGAGAATTGCCTTTCGCACAAAAAATTCCCGACGGCTCGGATTCATTCTTGGCGAATGATTCGGCGGCGGATAAAGCACACCCCACGCACATGGATGAAATTCCGGAAAAGCTCACCACCGGCGAACCTCTCACCACGGAGGAACTCATCGAATGTCTCCCGGCGCTGAAGGAAATTCCGGCGGTGCTGCTCAAGCAATTCGCGGTGGGTGCGGCGGTGCGGCGGCGATTTCGCGCGGGTGAAATCGTGTGTGAGGAGGGCGCGTTTGGCTCGACGGCGTTCTACATCGTTTCGGGGAAGGTGAACATTTTCATCAACAACCCGATGGCGTCGGTGAAGACGCGGCCGAGTGCGGGCGGCGTTTTTTCGATGTTCAAAAAGATGACGAGTTTTCTCGGCAGCAATGAGCCGGAGTTGAGCGTGGCGGAGACGGGCTTCATCCCGATCGACGCTTCGATCGATCTGCCAAAGGAAACGCCGCTGGCCGATCTCGATGCGGGTGAGCTTTTCGGGGAAATGACGTGCCGCACTTTCCAGCCGCGCTCGGCCACGGTGCAGGCGACGGAGGATTGCGTGATGATCGAGATGCTGCGCGTGGTGCTCGACATGTTGCTCGGGACGCGCGAGGTGGATTCGACGACGAAGGCGACGACGAAGGTGAAGGCGCCGACGTTCAAGGGCACGTCGTTTAAGAAGCTGATGGACGACCGCTATCGCACGCGGTCGCTCGTGCAGCATTTGCGCAGCGTCCCGCTTTTCCACACGCTGGATCTCGATTTTTTCAATCTGCTGCGGGAGAAGGCGGAACTCGTTTCGTTTGGGAAGAACGAGATCATCTGCAAGCAGAACGAGGACGCAGATGCCTTCTATCTCATTCGCACGGGGCTGGTGCGCGTGTCGCAAAACATGCCGCTCGGCGTGGGTCCGGTGCCCGCGTATTACGTCGATAAGACGACGAAAAAAGAATACTGGATGCAGCCGGATGCGAGCGCGGTGAATGGCGAACTGGTGCGCACTTATTTGAAACGCGGCGAGTTTTTCGGCGAAATCGGCGTGCTGGAAAACAAGCCGCGCAACGCGACGTGTTCGGCGCTGGATGCGGTCGATCTCGTGAAGATCAGCAAGGAGACGTTTCAATTGATGCTCGAAAAATTTCCGATCGTGCGCGCGGCGCTGCGGCAGACCGCGACGGCGCGCGCGGCGGCGGCGGAGCAGCGCACGGTGCCGACTGGATTGCAGCTCGACGACTTCATCACGCAGGGACTTTACGAGGCGCAGAATCTCCTTCTCATCGACCTCGACAATTGCACGCGCTGCGATGCGTGCGTGAACGCCTGCGCGGATGCGCACGACGGCGTGACGCGGCTGATTCGCGACGGGCTGCGCTACGATCACTTCCTCGTCGCGACCGCCTGCCGCTCGTGCCGCGATCCGCTGTGCATGACGCAGTGTCCGGTCGGCTCGATCCGGCGGAAGGAGAGCCTCGAAATCTTAATCGAAGACTGGTGCATCGGCTGCGCGAAATGCGCGGAGCTTTGTCCTTACGGCAATATCAACCTGGTGGATTTCAAGATGACCCGTGCGCAAGTCGCCGACGCCGAGCGCAAGGAAAAGGAAAAGCTGGAAGCGAAGAAAGTCGCGGACGCCAAGGCCGCCGCTGCCAAAGCCGCCGCGCCTCCGCCCGAGGCAAAGCCCGCAGCACCCGCCGCCGCCGCGGCTCCCTCGAAACCCGCCGCTCCCGCGAAGGCTGCCGCGAAGCCGCGCCCCAAGAACATCGTCACCAAGGCGACCACCTGCGACCTCTGCACGCAGTTGAGCGTCCCGAGCTGCGTCTATGCGTGTCCGCACGATGCGGCGAAACGCGTCGATCCCACGGAATTCCTCGCGCGCCAAATCGGGAAGCGCGACACGGGCAAACGCTTCCGCTGGCTGACCCGCGCCGAAAACCGCACCACGCACTGACATCCCGCGCATGAGAATCGACCGCAATCACATTCCCTGGGCCATCTTCGTGAGCGTCGCCACGCTGATCGCGGGCACGTTTTTTTGCTCCGAATTTTTCCCGCAATATCTGCCCATCCCGATCGACCTGCCGAAATTCCTCAGCCACGCGCCGCGCGAGCGCCACAGCTACGGCGCATCGCCCATCGGCCTTTTTTACGGCGCGCTCGCGCTGGCGATTTTCCTTTTCGCCTCGGCGCTCGGCGTGCGGAAAAAGAAACGGCTCTGGCGCATCGGCAACGTGCAGGTCTGGCTGCGCGCGCACATCTGGCTGACCGTCTTCACGATCCCGCTCGTCGCCTTCCACTGCGGGATGCACGCGGGCGGACCGCAAACGACGACGCTGCTCGTGCTTTACGCGATCGTGATGGGCAGCGGGTTCTTCGGCATCGCGCTGCAAAATTTCATGCCCCGCATGATGAAGGAAACGCTCGCGCGCGAAGTCGTGTATGAGCAGATCCCGCATATCCGCCAGCTCATCGCGGAATCCGCCACGGCCATGCGCGCGGCGCTGATGGAAAGCATCCCGCCGCCCGCTCCGAAGTCCGCCGCGAGCGAGGCCGCGCCCGTCGCCGTCGCGACCGACACCTCCGTCTCCGTGCTCATTGAATTCATGGATGAAGAATGCCTGCCCTATCTCGAAGCCGCGCGTCTCCGCGCGACCCGGATGCGGCTCGGCGACAAGAAAGCGGGCGACGATCTCTTCCGCGTTTTGCGGCTGAACGTCTCACAAAATTTCCGCGGCAAACTCGACGAATTGCAGGGCTGGTGCGACGACCGGCGGCTGATGGATTTGCAGACGAAGCTCCACCACTGGCTCCACGGCTGGCTGCTGCTGCATGTGCCCGTTTCCTTCGCGCTGCTCGTCTTCACTTTCTGGCACGCCTACATCACCTGGGTCCACCTCTGAGCGCACATGGCCGATCAACCGCGCACGCAAAAACAAATCGCCCAAAAGTACAAGGACAACCTTGATTACTACCGGCGCGGGCATTTCCTCCGCTGGCTGAAACTCGCCTGCTTTTTCCTCGCGATCCTCGGCAGCCTCGGCGCGGTGTTTGGCTTTCGATTTTGGGGAAGCCGCGAGTATTTCAACACCGGCCCGATCTCGCAAAATCACGCGCGCTTCGCGAAAGATTGCGCCGTGTGTCACGATGGAGCCGAGGCCGATTTGAGCCGCGCGTTGAAGCTCGACCAGGCCATCGTCGATCTCAAAGAGGGCAATCTTCCCTCTGTCGATCTGGAGAAAATCAAGGCATTTGGAAAAGACTTCAGCCCGGCGGAAATGGCGGCGGCGGCGAAGCAGAATTTCTCGCCGGAAAAATTCTCCGCGCTCCAGCAGTCGGTCATCAAAAAGTCGTCGCTCGCCGGAATGGATCGCGCGTGCCTGAAATGCCACAAGTCTTTCCAACTTCACCAGCCGCAGATGGAGGCGCTCAAGCTGCGCGGCGTGCATCCCGAAATGCCGCTCGTGCATTCCGACCGCTGCTCGACCTGCCACCGCGAGCACGTCGGCAGCGGACTGATGAGTGTTCCCGGCAGCGAGACGTGCGCGACTTGCCACGCCGATCTGAAGGAACTCCAACGCACGCGCAACGTCATCAAAGTCAACAGCCCAAGTCCGCCGGTGAAGCCGGAGAACCGCAATCTCGGCGACGGCTTGCTGCGTTTCATCATGCCGCAGGAGGCAAACGCGCAACCCGCCGTCATCAAGAACTACGCGGACGGCCATCC
>JAYVRQ010000468.1:0-4491 GCA_043776145.1 Chthoniobacteraceae bacterium | reverse complement strand
GGCCTCATCCACGCCGACGCCGTGCAGATCATCGAGGCGAAGTGATCCAAATTTACGCACCTCTCGACATCCGGCGCTCGCGGTAACTATAAGCTGCGCGACATGCCCTCTTCCCGTCAGCTTTCCGATCAAATCCAAGGTGCCCGGACCAAGCTCGTCCGCGCGAAGGTGGTCGTCGGGCTCGATGGGTTCGTCGATACGATTTTGCACGTCGTGAAAACGCGCGAGTCCGCCACGAAGTATGCGCGCATGACGGCGATGCAGGATTTCGCGGCGAAAATTCACGCGGCCTCTGGGCAGAGCGCGAATGTCGAAATGGTCACGCAGATGGTGAAGCTCGGCGGCAATGGCCCGATCATGGCGAACGCGCTCGGCAGCTACGGCACGCCGGTCACTTACATCGGCAATCTCGGCGCGCCGAATTTGCATTCGGTCTTCGGCGATTTCGCGAAGCGGGCGCGCGTGATTTCCATCGCGGAGCCGGGCTATACGGATGCGGTCGAGTTCGAGGACGGGAAGCTGATGTTTGGCAAACACGAGAGCCTCAAAAACGTGAACTGGGCGAATTTGATCGCGCACGTTCCCGAAAAAAAACTCCTCGAAATTTTCCAGCAATCCGCGCTCATCGCGCTCGTGAACTGGACGATGCTCACGCAGATGACCGCCATCTGGAAACAGATCGCCGCGAAGATCGCGCCGCGCCTCACCGGCCCGAAGCGCCTGCTTTTCATCGACCTCGCCGATCCGGCGAAACGCTCGCAAGAGGACATCGCCGCCGCGTTGAAACAGATCGCGAAATTCGAGAAACATTTCCGCGTCATCCTCGGCCTGAACATGCAGGAGAGCTGCCAGGTCGGCGAAGTGCTCGGCCTCAAGGTGCCAGAGGAAACGTACGGCACGGTGACGCATCACGCCTCGCTCATCCGCGCCGCGCTGCGCATCGACACGGTCGTGATTCATCCCACGCAATTCGCCGCCGCCGCCGACGCGACGGGTGCGACGCATGTGGTCGGCCCTTTCACCGCGAAGCCAAAGATCACGACCGGCGCGGGCGACCATTTTAACGCGGGCTTTTGCATCGGACGCCTGCTCGGTCTCGATCTCGCGGCGGGGCTGCAAATCGGCGTCGCGACTTCGGGTTTCTACGTCCGGAATGCGCGCAGTCCGCGGATCGAGGATTTGCAGAAATTCCTCAAGACCTTGTAGTGCGTGCGGGAGGCTTGCGATTTCCCCGCGCGCTTTTAACATCGGGCCGTGCGTGAATCCGGTTCTTCTTCGCTCAGCCTCGCTGGCTCGCTGCTCATCGCGCATCCGAGTCTGCTCGATCCGAATTTTTGCAAGACGGTCCTCTTTCTTTCCACGAACGACGCAGCGGAAGGCTCGTTCGGCGTCGTGCTGAACCGTCCGGCGGGCCGCACCGTTGCGGACATTTTGCCGGATCAAAATCTCGGCCCGCTGGGAAAAATCCCCGTGCTCCTCGGCGGACCGGTTTCCACCGATCAACTCATCTTCGCCTCGTTTCGATGGCACGCCGCGGGGAAGCGGATGGAATGCAAACATCATCTCGTGATCGAGGAGGCGCACGCCGCGCTGAGCGCGGAGCACACGGTGGTGCGCGCCTTCATCGGCTACGCAGGCTGGAGCAAGGGGCAGCTCGAAGGCGAACTCGCGCAGCACGCCTGGCTCGTGATGAAACCCGACCGCGAAATCCTGCGCATCAGCCGCATGGCGACGATCTGGCGGGAAACGCTGAGCGGCTTCGGCCCGTGGTTCCGGCTCGTCGCGGAAGCGCCGGACGATCCGTCGCGGAATTGAGATTGTCCGCGCCGGGGCTTCTCCGTAGAACCTGCGGATGCCCAAGGTCGCAGTCATCATTCCAGCCCGTTTCGCGTCCACGCGACTGCCGGCAAAGCCGCTACATCCCATCGCGGGGAAGCCGCTGATCCAGCATGTGTGGGAGCGGTGCATGAAGGCGAAGGGGATCGACTCGGTGATCGTGGCGACGGATGACATGCGGATCGCGGAATGCGCGTTTGCGTTTGGCGCGGAGGTGGCGATGACTTCGCCGAAGCATCGCAGCGGGACGGATCGCGTGGCGGAGGTGGCGAAAAAACTGCGCGGAGTTTCGCTTGTCATCAACGTGCAGGGCGATGAGCCGATGGTCGATCCGGTGGTGATCGCAAAGCTCGCGGCGGTGATGGCGAAGGATCGTTCGATCGAGATGATTACGTCGGCGAGCGTCTTCGCGGTGGATGACGACCTCGCGAATCCGAACATGGTGAAGGTGGTGCTCGATCGCGCGGGCAACGGCCTTTATTTTTCGCGCTCGCCGATTCCATTTGTGCGCGCCGACGGCGTGCGTCCCAGCTTTTACCGGCATCAGGGCATCTACGGATACACGACGAAATTTCTGCTCCAGTTCGTGAAGTGGAAGCCGGGCATTCTCGAACAAGCCGAGTCGCTCGAACAACTGCGCGCGCTGGAAAATGGCGCGAAGATTCGCGTCGTCCTTGCGAAGCACGCCGCCGTCAGCGTCGATACTTTGGAAGACGTCCGCGCGGTCGAAAAACTCCTGGCGGCATAAACGCACCACTCCCTTCGACAAGCTCAGGGCCTTCGGCAACTTTCAACTCTCAACACTCAACCTCCCTCGTGAAATACATCTTCGTCACCGGCGGCGTCGTCAGCAGCCTCGGCAAAGGGCTGGCCGCCGCCGCGCTCGGTACGCTGCTCGAACACCGCGGCCTCAAGGTCGTGCTGCAAAAATTCGATCCGTATCTGAACGTCGATCCCGGCACGATGAGCCCCTTTCAGCACGGCGAGGTGTACGTGCTCGATGACGGCGCGGAGACCGATCTCGATCTCGGCCACTACGAGCGTTTCACGAACTGCGTGCTCTCGCGCTCGAACAACACGACGAGCGGGCAGATTTACGAAACCGTCCTCGCCCGCGAGCGGCGCGGGGACTATCTCGGCAAGACGGTGCAGGTGATCCCGCACATCACCGATGAAATCAAAGCGCGCCTGCGCAAACTCGCGATCGAGCAGCCGTGCGACGTGCTCATCACCGAAATCGGCGGCACCACGGGCGACATCGAAGGGCTGCCGTTTCTCGAAGCCATCCGGCAGTTCGTCCTCGAAGCCGGCCCGCGCAACGCCATCATCATGCACGTCACGCTCATCCCGTACATCAAGGCCGCGCGCGAGCTGAAGACGAAGCCCTCGCAACAATCCATCGCGAAGCTGCGCGAGATCGGGCTCACGCCGCAGGTGCTCATCTGCCGCACCGAGCATCCGCTGGGGAACGACGTGCGCGCGAAACTTTCCGTCTTTTGCAACGTGCCGCTCGATGCCGTGATCGAAGCGCGCGACGTGGATCACACGATTTACGAAATGCCGCTCATGCTCCAGGCCGAGCGGCTCGACGACACGGTTTGCGCGCTGCTCGGGCTCCAGGTTCCCCCGGCGGACATGACCGAGTGGCGGCGCTTCGTCGATCGGTTCATCCATCCCGAGCGGCGCGTGAAGATCGCGGTCGTCGGCAAATACATCGAGCTGCAGGACGCCTACAAATCCATCTACGAATCGCTCACGCACGCCGCCACCGACGCGAACTGCGCCGCCGATCTCGAGCTGGTCGAAGCGGAAAATCTCGAGCACGGCGACCTCGCTCCCGTCTTCAAGGATGTCGCCGGAATCCTGGTTCCAGGCGGCTTCGGCGACCGCGGCATCGAGGGGAAAATCCGCGCGGCGCAGTACGCGCGCGAGCATGGCGTGCCGTTTCTCGGGCTGTGTTTGGGAATGCAGATCGCCACGATTGAGTTCGCGCGCCACGTCTGCGGACTCGCCCACGCGAACTCGACCGAGTTCGATCCCGCCGCGAAGCATCAGGTCATCTGCCTGCTCGAAGAGCAAAAAACCGTGACCGAAAAAGGCGCGTCGATGCGGCTCGGCACCTGGCCCACCAAAATCTCTGAGGGGACAAAGGCGCGCGAAGTTTACGGCCAGCGGGAAATCCGCGAGCGGCACCGGCACCGCTACGAATTCAACATGAAGTATCGCGCGCAGATGGAGGCGCAGGGCTTCATCATCAGCGGCACGTCGCCGGACGGTTCACTCGTCGAACTCATCGAACTGCGCGATCACCCGTGGTTCCTCGCCTGCCAGTTCCACCCCGAATTCCAATCGCGCCCGAACAGGCCGCATCCTTTGTTCAAGGGATTTATCGGCGCATGTCTGGCGGCGGGTGGGAGCTGAGTTCGCGCAAGCCTGGATTTACAGCGACGCGCCGAGGTAGTTCGCGGAGTGCGTCTCGAAGCGCACGTCCTCGCCCGCGCGCGGCTCGCTCTCGATGTCGTACACTTTGTTGCCGATGATCTGCTGCGCGTGCGTGTCGAAGAGCATCACGGCTTTCGCCGCCTTCGCGGATGTCTGCGAATCCTTCTCGGTGACGATCGCGATGACGCGCGGAAGTTTCCGGCGCGGCTTCGG
>JAYVRQ010000467.1:0-4495 GCA_043776145.1 Chthoniobacteraceae bacterium | reverse complement strand
CCAAATTCGCCCATGAGGATGTCCCCCTGCGGCTTCGGGATGATCACCGTGCCATTCTTATACACCGTGAGCGCATTCGAGCGATGCCAGTCGTCGGTCCCATTCCCGATTTCAAACAATGTATCCTGCGGATACCAGGTCGCATTTCCTCCCACTGTCGCCCCACCCAGATTGAATGACCCAAATGCCGCCGAGGCAATCGCATTTGCCCTCGTCCCAAATCCCGCTGCAAACGACGCATACCCGCTGCTCATCGTCCCGTGGTTAAAAGCCGCCGAGGCGCCGCCCATCGCAGTGGTGCCGATTCCGGCGGCAAAATCATCCCCGCCTATCGCATGGACGGTGTCACCGACGGCAAATGAGAAGATCCCGGTCGCGGTGGAGTAACTTCCCAGAGCGACCGCGCCGTAGCCTGTCGCCTGCGTGAGCAAGCCCCCGGCCAGCGAGGCGGTGGCCGTGGCCAGACTCCGGTAGCCGTAGGCAAAGGAAGACGCGCCCATCGTCGAAGGATTCAGGCTGTCGCTTTGATACAGACCCACGCGGAAAGCCGTTTTCCCTGCATCCCATAAAAAGGTAGACACTTCGCCATTGGCATTGCCGGGGGCGAGCCTGAGATCCAGGCTCGGCACGTCCCCGCCGACGCGGGGGCCGACATCGTAGATGGAGCCTCCCGAGCGGAGGCCAAACCACCGGGTCACGGGCGACGTGCTCAGCGTCAGTTCCTGGGAGACATTCAGCGTCGTGAGCTGACTCTGCGCATGGGCGGCGGATGCGGCCACGAGCAGGGCCACGAGCAGGCCTGCGAAGCGCGCATGAGATGAGTGGGGACGGTGGGTGAGATTCTTCATAGTCATATTATTCAGGCAATTATATTGATGGTAGTTTCTTTCCTAATCTTATTCTTAATCCTAATCTTACGCTTCACGCTTAGGAAACCGCTGATTGAATCGGCGACTCACTTTCAGAGATTTGTCGCGGGAGATTTTTGTCCACGAAAGACACGAAAATCACGAAATACAGGGCGGGACATCACCCTCTTTTTCGTTCCTTTCGTGTCTTTCGTGGACATCTCGACTGAATCAGCGGCTCCTTAGACAAATTAAGAATAAGAATAAGATTAGGATTAGGAATAAGAGCGGATGCCGCCTGTTTAGGTGGCGGATTCATAGTTAATGGGTGGGGGTTTGTTTATTTCTCTGCGGCCTGCTGTGCTTTTTGCCGGAGGTTCTGCAGGCGATCCGGCTTTGCCCGATGCCACTCGGCCAACCAGTCCGCCTGCGTCTGCCCCGCGCGCAGGGGTTCCCGCGCCTGAGCGGCTGCCCGCTCGGCCAGGAGGGCGTTTCTTTCCACAAGCAGGGCGCGCACTTCGGCGCTGACTCCATCAGGAATCTCCATCTGCGGGACAGGGATAAAGGGCTGGCGCATCCCCTGGTCGGCGACGGCCTGCGCGAGCTTTATGCGGAGCACCTCCCCGTCCTCCCTTCCCTTTGCCGCATTCTTCAAAATTGCGTCGGCCTGCTTTGGGGATTCTCTCAGCCGTCTATCCGTGGCGACTCGATCATTATAGTCACGGGTGCGCTGTTGCAGCAGCGCCTTCACCTCCGCACTGATATTTTCCGGCAAATCCGGCTGCCCGACCGGGGCCGCTTCCACCGTCCCCCGCGCATTTGCCATGGCGACCGCCTGTTGCTGGATGGCCTGCATCCGCCCCTCATTTACCTTCTGCCACTGGTCCACCGCTTCCCGCTGCGCCTGCGCGCCGCCAGCCGCGGCCTTCGCCCGCACCTCGGCCATTTCTCCCAGCAACGCCATCTTTGCATGGTGAAAGGCCTCCATCTCCGCTTGGGCATCCGTGGCTCCGTCGCGCTTGGCCACGGCATCCGCAGCATCTGTAGCCTGTCCCGCCTTGGCATTCCCGGCCTCCTGCGCGTGTGCTCGACCGACGACGCACAAAAGAATAACAGCCGCACCAATGAGACAACCACACAATCTCGCATTCCTGCTCGAAAGGTGTCCGGGAACTTTTGGGAATCAAGTTCAGAATTAAGACATTTTGGCGTCTCGAAGCGGCTAGAGTGGTTGAAGAAATGTCGGAGCCGCTTGCCTGGTGATTGCGCATGGAGCCGGGGCGCCTTCGCCCCGAGGCAGGATACGGGGCGAGGGCGCCCCGACTCCTCGCAAAGACCGTCATCCTCATTTTCCTCCTCCGCGTCTCTGCGTCTCCGCGTCTCTGCGTTAAATTTCTGACTTTCGGTACACACTCTCATGCAAAGCGGGTTGCCTCTCAGGCACACCGGGGCGCTTATCGGGCAAAGCGGGTTGCTTCTCAGGCAAAGCGGGTTGCTTCTCGGGCAAGGCGGCTTGCTTCTCAGGTCAAGCGGCTTGCTTCTCGGGCTAAGCGGGTTGCTTCTCGGGTCAAGCGGGTTGCTTCTCGGGCAAGGCGGCTTGCTTCTCAGGCTAAGCGGCTTGCTTCTCGGGCAAGGCGGCTTGCTTCTCAGGTCAAGCGGGTTGCTTTTTGGGAAAGCCGGGTTGTTTTTCGAGCTGATTGTGGGGTTGGCACGGGGCTAGCTATGTCAGTTCCGCGATTCGCCGTGAGGGCCAGCTACCTGGCCGGAACTGGTGCGAATCACACATTAGTTAATGCCCGAAAGGGCTTCATCCAGAAAGAAAACATACGAATGAATACTGCAAAAGATGGCTACTACGCGCGTGTCTCGCTTAGTTTTGCCCGGAAGGTTGACACGGACCTGATCGCGTTCACCCGCAACGTGATTTCAATGCTGACAGGCAATGCCCAATACCCGTCGCCCACTCCTCCCCTCGCCTCACTCACCACTTCGGTGGGTGATTTTGAATCGAAGGTGCATGAGGCGCTGAATGGCGGCAAAATCGCCATCGCAAGCCGCAACGCGGCACGGGTGGAACTCCTCTCACTGCTGCGCCAGCTCGCGGCCTATGTGCAGGCAAGCTGCGATGCGGACCTGCTGGCACTGCTCACCTCGGGGTTCGAGCCCGTGCGCGCACCGTCGCCTGCGGGCATCCTGCCTGCGCCGTCGAATCCCCGCCTGATGCTCACCGGCAAGAGCGGCGAGCTATGGTTCAAATTCGACCGCGTGACGAATGCGGTGAACTACTCCATCCAAGTAGCGACGAATGCAAACGGGCCCTGGCAGGACTATGATCTGGCCACGACCTCGCGCGTGCTCATCGAGGCGCTCACTCCCGGCCAGGTATGCTGGGCGCGCTCCTGCGCGAATGGTTCCGCCGGTTCCAGCGAATGGACCGTGCCGACCTCGGCGATGGCTATCTAATAGCCGCGCCGTTAGCTCTCCAGCACTATACACTAGGCTGGCTGGCTTGAAATAATCACTAAGGACGCGCCGGGTTCTGACAAGCACCCGGCGCGTTTTTGCTTTTACTGGGACTTGCGGAAGGGCACCGGCTAAGAGCGCGTCAGAAAAACGCCTGGTGGTTTGGAAGACATCCGTCCCGGCTGTCATGGCAAACAGCCGTCCCGGCTGTTGGAACAGGCCAGAGGCCCGTCTGCCCTGACAGGCGAGGACGCCCGTCTTCCATCACACGACTTTTTCGACACCCTCTAAGAACGATTGGCTAAAAACAGGGGCGTCTTTCAAAGAGCAGGGGCCCCCTCGCCCCAAGAGGCAACACGGGGCGAGGGTGCCCCGGCTCCTTGTGCTGCGTCAGCGGTGGGGCGCAAGGTATGACTGGTATTTAGGGATGATTCCCTGATGGAGGTCGGAAGACCGTTCACCGTTCACCACTGCTGCGGCACTATTCACCATTCCTATGACGGGATTCCGCGCCGTTCCCTCTTCCGTTGTTTGAGACCGGATGCGATTTCCTCAGCGCCGAGGCTTCTTTGCGTAGCTCGACTAGAGACTGCTCCAGCGTGTTCAATCGCTGTTCGTGTTCGGTGGTGATATGGACGACGGCCTCATCGAACGGCCGGCGATGATGCAGTATGCGACGGAGCAGTTTCTTCAGGATTTTGCGCGGGCCTTGGAAAATGATCGAGCCTAGCGATGGCACCGCGGTTCGGACGTCGAGCGGGTTTTCCAGATGGCTGACTAATGTCTTGATGGGCCCAGCGAGGGAGCGGTCCTCGAGTGCCACATCTCTCATAGTGGGCACTTTGATCTGGCGCAATGCTTGCCACCGCTTTTCGACTGCTTGCGCGCAACGTTGCGGGCTGAAGCGCTCGGCGAGATCCTCTGCGGCGCGGCAGCCTTTCTCGGCGGCTTCACGGGGGTTTTCATATACTCGTCGCATCAGCGTGGCGGCGTGCGTGGTGTCGGGCTCCGCCCATGAGGCATCGGGGCAATACGGCTCCGATCCCTCGCCCACCGGCTCCATCCGATAGCGGCAAAGATAGCTGTTCTGCTCGTTCATGAATTCCATATTGCCGGAGTAGGCCGTGGCGATGACGGGCTTTTTCCTCATCATCGCCTCTGCCATCGTGAGCCCGAGGCCTTCG
>JAYVRQ010000466.1:0-16365 GCA_043776145.1 Chthoniobacteraceae bacterium | reverse complement strand
ACCGGGCACATTCAACTCATCAATCACACGCTCGGCCTGCATACGCCGCAGTTGATTACGCCGCTCGAACTGCTCGAAATCGAACCATGAACACCGACCCACCGCTCCCACACGACGACGGACTCGAACCGCTCCGCGAGATCCGACGCCGCCTTTTCCGCGAGGCGGGCGGAGACCTCAAAAAGCTGGGCGACCGTTACCGCCGGGTTCAGGCAGAGCACCCGGAAAAAATCTTCGACCCACGCGGAGTGGTCGCCGCTGCGGCGCGGGCGAAATCCGGTAAATAGCAGCGCAGCTGGTTACGGCTCGACTTCGGCGACAATCGGCGGTGGCGGGTGTCGGAATTGCACCGGCTGTGGCAGAGCCTAGAGATGGAAGTCGCGCGGGTGCTGGAGATCGAGGCTCTGACGGGAAAGAACGGCCCGGGCGCTGAGTCCTGAATATGACAGGGCAAGGCGCTTGCTTTCCGAAAGTCGAACGCTAGCGTGTCCGCCGCTCAAGGCCCATCCACACTCAATCCATGATTCTTCCACCGAACCGCAGCATCGTCGCTCCCCCGCAGAATAACTATTTCGTTCCCTATGTGGTCGAGCAGACCGGGCGCGGCGAGCGGAGTTACGACATTTATTCGCGGCTGCTGAAGGATCGCATCATCTTCCTCGGCACGGCGATCGACGACGGGGTGGCGAACTCGATTATTGCGCAGTTGCTTTTCCTCCAGATGGAGGACGGGAAGAAGGACATCAGCATTTACATCAACAGCCCCGGCGGCTCGGTGACGTCGGGGCTCGCGATCTTCGACACGATGCAATTCCTGACCTGCGATGTGAACACCTACTGCATCGGCATGGCGGCCTCGATGGGGGCGGTGCTGCTTGCAGCGGGGACGAAGGGGAAGCGGTACGCGCTGCCGAATTCGGACATTATGATTCATCAGGTGAGCGGCGGGGCGCAGGGGACGGCGAGCGATGTCGAGCGCACGGTGGAATACATGTACAAGCTCAAAAAACGTCTCATCCGCATCCTCGCGGACAGCACGGGCAAGAGCGAAGAGATCGTGCGAAACGACTCGGATCGCGACTACTACATGACCGCGACCGAGGCGAAGGATTACGGCTTGGTCGATGTCGTGGTGAGTTCGCGGAAGGACATCAAGATTGAGCCTGCGACCGAGGCTGGCGCGGAAAAAGCTGACTCCTGAGCGCATATGGCCCGAGCTAGTAATTTAACGATGTGCAGCTTCTGCGGGAAGAGCCATGCGGAAGTCCGCAAGCTCATCGCGGGACCGGGCGTGTACATTTGCGACTCCTGCATCAATGTCTGCAAAGGCATTCTCGACAAGGAACTGAACGACGACACGCGCCGGCAAAGCACGACGCTGCGCGTGCCGAAGCCGGTCGAGATTCGGCGGCAGCTCGATCAGTTTGTCATCGGCCAGGATCGCGCGAAGAAGGTGCTCAGCGTCGCCGTTCACAACCACTACAAGCGAATCCTGCACAACAGCTCCGTGGGCACCACGACTTCGGTGCAGATGGACCCGCTCGCGGATGTCGAGATCGAGAAAAGCAACATCCTGCTCATCGGCCCGACCGGCAGCGGCAAGACGCTGCTCGCCCGCACGCTGGCCCGCGTGCTCGACGTGCCATTTTGCATCGCCGACGCCACCACGCTCACCGAGGCCGGCTATGTCGGTGAGGATGTGGAAAACATCATCCTGCGCCTTTTGCAAAACGCGGACTACGACGTGAAGCGCGCCGAAATTGGCATCGTGTACATCGACGAAATCGACAAGATCGGGCGCAAGACCGACAACGTCTCGATCACGCGCGATGTCAGCGGGGAAGGCGTGCAGCAGGCGTTGCTGAAAATTCTCGAAGGCACGACGTGCAACGTCCCGCCGCAGGGTGGACGCAAGCATCCGCATCAGGAATACATTCAAGTCAGCACGGAAAAAATTCTCTTCGTCTGCGGCGGCGCATTCGTCGGACTCAACAAACTCATCGAGCGCCGTCGCGGGAAAAAAGTGCTCGGCTTCGGCGGCGCGCTCAGCAGCGATCAAATCGCCGAGGCGGAAGTCCCGACGAGCGAAATCCTGCGCTACACGGAGCCGGAGGATTTACTCGGCTTCGGGATGATCCCGGAATTCGTCGGACGCCTCCCGGTCGTCGCCGCGCTCGATCAGCTCACCGAAGACGAGATGGTGATGGTCCTCACGGAAACGAAGAACGCGATGATCAAGCAGTACACGAAGCTCATGGCCATGGAAGGCGTGAGCCTCACCGTGACGAAGGACGCCCTGCGCGCCCTCGCGCAGCAGGCTTCCACGAAAGGCACCGGCGCGCGCGCCCTCCGCGCCATGCTCGAGCGCATCATGCTCGACATGATGTATGAAATTCCGAGCCGCGAAGATGTCGCCGACGTGACGATCAATCGCGCTGTCGTCGAGGGAAAGAAGCCGCCGATCATCCGCCGCAAGCAGGACAAGGACGCGGCGTAAATTTAGCGGACGGCCACCAATGCCTGCGCGGTCGGGTATTCGACGGCGGAGATGCGGCACTCGCGAAAACCCGCGAGCAACACATGCTTCCACGCATCGGCTCCGTATTCGGTATGAACCAGGCAGTCGCCGGGATTGGCGGACGAGCCGTGATGGGAAGGCGGCATCCCCGCGCGCGAAATGGTGAGCCGATCGACGATCAGCGGGACGGTGAACGCGCACGCGCCGCCGGGCTTGAGCACGCGCCGGCATTCCGAAAGCCCGCGCACCGGATGCGGGATGTGTTCGAGCGTGTCGGAGTGGACGACCAAATCGAAGGAGGCATCCGCGAATTGCAGATTCATCATGTCGCAGTCGGGGTAACAACTGAGAACATGGTGCGGCAGCAGGCGAAGAAACGGGGTCAGCGCGGCGGCCTCGTTGATCTCCAGAACCCGGAGCGACTTCGCGCGTTCGGTGCCGAGGAAGTCGCAGAAAAGCCCGTCGTACCCGAAGTAATTCATGATGCCCTGAGCCAAAGCCATGCAGCGAATGTTGGAGGAACAACCCGTGCAGGAAACTCCCTGCTGCCGATTGATGTAGGCGACCTCGTGTTCGGCAATGCGCCACTCGTCGATCAGCGCCTTCCAGAGAACGGGCTGTTCGTGTGTCTGAGTGGAGCCGCAGCAGGGACAAGTCATTGTTTTACGGCGCGGCGAGCTTCATGCGCGTGCCGGAGATTTCCTGCATCGACGTTTTCCCATTCGGCCAGCGCACCACGATGTTCCCCGCGCGCGGGCCGGTACCGAGGCCGAACCACAGCAGCGGCGGACCCTGAGAACCGCAGCCTCCACCGACCGCGAGTTCGGAGGTCTGCGGTGGGAGCCCCGCGCACGCGACCGTCACGCTTGCACCCGCTGCGTTCGCGGGAAGTTCGACGCGCAGCATCGCGCGGCCATCGTGTTTGCCACTGTTGGTGAATGCGCTCACCGGCCTGCCGTTCAGAGTCACCGCGAGGTCCGGCCAGTCGTCACCATTGAGATCGGCTAGCACGCACGCCCGGCCATCGCCCGGCTCCGTGATCCCGCTGCGCAACGGCTCGACCGGCGTGAACCCGCCGCGCCCATCGCCGAGCAGCAGCACGCTCAAGCCGCCATCGAATCGCGGCAGTTCAGGATGCGTCGCGCTCAGATTCTGCGCGATGAAAATGTCCGCGTTTCCATCGCCATCGACTTCGCTGCACACGACGCCGCAGCCCGGCGCAAACTGTGCGCGGAGATCGAGCGGGTGGAAGGTGAACGTCGGCTCGCCGTTCGCATCCGGCCCGTGGTTGATAAACACGCCGGACTCGAAAGTATCCACCTCGAATTTCTTCGCCGCGGCCAGCGCCTTCGCGGAATAAATCTGCTCCAGGTCCGCCGTCGCATACGCTTTGTGCGTGCGGAAAAGCTGCTTCAATTCCGGCATGTCCGTCCCCGCCGCATTCAGGCCGCGCACGGGCAGCAATCGGTCGGCCTCGTAGTGCGCCTCGACGATCTTCGGCAATCCGCCGTCGAAAAACTGTCCGTAAAAAAGTACGCCCGGATACCGCGACGACGCGCGACCGTAGCGCGTGTTCCAACCAAGATTCGTCGCGACGTAATCCATCTTACCGTCGTGATTCACATCCGCCGCCGCGAGCCCGTTCCACCAGCCGCGCCGGTTCGCGAGGTCGTCGCTCGCTTTGCGCGGCACAAGTTTGCCTTGGCGATTCAGAAAAAGTTTCACCGCGCCCCATTCGTGCGCGACGAGCAGATCAAGCGCGCCATCGCCATCCGCATCGGTCCACAGCGCGCTCGTCACCAGCCCCGTGCCGGTCAACTCCGGCGCGACTTCCTTCGTCACATCGGTGAATTTCCCCTTTCCATCGTTCCGCAAAACCCGCCCATCGGCAGGCATCGGATAATCTTCCGCAATCACGCGATCACCGACGAACAAATCGAGATCGCCGTCGCCATCGAAATCCGCCGCGCACACCGCGCCTGCGGGCATCTCGTCTGGCGGCAGCGCACCGTCCGCGCGCGTGAAGTTTCCCTTCCCATCGTTCAAATAAAGCCGGTCGCGCTGCTCAGGATCGCCGGGTGCGAAACGGTAGCTGCCGCCGCCCACAAAGAGATCGAGATCGCCGTCGCTATCCGCATCGAAAAACACCGGCGCGAAATCCTCGCTCGTTTTATCCGCGCGAAACGTCGGCGAAAACCGCGCGATGAATCTCCCGCTTCCATTATTAAACCGCACCTCTCCGATCTGCCCCGCGCCCTTCGCCATGTAGTAGTCGAAATCGCCGTCACCATCGACATCGCCCCACGCCATGCCCGGCCCGAGAGTCGAGAGCCCGTGCGGCAGCAGCGATTGCTTCGCGAAATCATCCGTGGGCGGATTCTCGTGCTTCGATCCCGACAAGACTTCCGAGCGCGAAAAGAGTGGCACGGGCATCCTGCCCGAATCCACTGCGGGCAGGATGCCCGTGCCACTTTCCGTGATCGTGTAAAACCGATCCGCCGCGAGCTTCTCGAATCGCTGCACCGTGCCGCCCGGCCAGCGCACCGCCGCCTCCTCGATTGTCGCATCATCCCCGAGTCCAAAATGCAGCACCGCTTCGTTGCACGACTGGTATCCTGTGCAGGGCGAGAGCAGCCGCGTTTGCGTCCCCGATTTCGTCCGAACATCCACGCGCACGCCAATGCCCTGCCGGTTGCTTTTCGTCCCCGCGAACGCGAACAGCACGCGATGTCCGCGCGCGTTGTCGTTGCGATAAACCGCCACGTTTTCCTCCAGATTCACCTCCACCAAATCGAGGTCGCCATCGCGGTCGAGATCGGCATACGCGCAGCCGTAGCTCACGCCGACATGATCGAGTCCCCATTCCTTCCCGTTCGGGACAAAGCGAAGATCACCCGCGTTCCGAAACGCGTGATGCTGTTCCTTCCGAATCGCGCCCTCCTTGTAAAAATCCCACAGCCTTTTCCCCACGAGCATGTCCTGCGGAATCTTCATGTCCGCATCGTTCATCATCCGCACCACGCCGTTGTTCACGTAGATGTCCGTCCAGCCGTCGTCGTCGAAATCCGCGCACTTCACCGCCCACGACCAATCCGTGCTCGCCACGCCGAGCGCCTGCGCGACTTCGGTGAAACGCCCCGTCCCCATGTTGAGGAAAAGGCAGTTGTGCGAAACCTGCGGCGGACTCGCCGAGGCCGCGCGGCGGAACTCGATCGGCGACATTCCGCCCGTCGTCTTCGCTTTGAAATGATCCGTCGCCGACATGTCCGCGAGGAAGAAATCGAACCACCCGTCGTTGTTGAAATCCGCGAAGTCCGCACCCATCGAAAACCAGCAGGTGTGCGGCACGGCGTCGGGCAGCACGTTCGTGAAAGTGCCGTCGCCGTTGTTCCGGTAAAGCCGGTCCTCGGTTAGAAAATCGTTCGCCACCCAGAGGTCGAGATCGCCGTCGTTGTCGTAGTCGAACCACGTCGCCGAAAGCCCGTCGCCGCGCCCGACGATGCCCGCTTCTTTTGAAACATCGGTGAAATGATTTTTCCCATCGTTGCGCATCAGCCGGTCCGGCGTGCCCGCGGGCTCGGTGCCCCAGTTGTTTTCATCAAGCTTCCAGAGCCCCTGATATTTTTCCGCGCCGGGATTCAAAACCGGCACGCCATCTTTCGTCGTTGCAGGCATGATCGGATTGAAACCCGCCGGATCGTCGTAACGATTCGTGAGCAGATAAACGTCGAGGTCGCCGTCGTTGTCGTAATCCGCGAAATACGCGCTGTGGCTCGCGTCCACGATGTCGAGACCGTACTCCTTCGCACGCTCCGCGAACGTCACCGGCTCGCCCTTCTTTCCCGGCCCGAGATTGATGAAAAGCTGATTCGGCGCGTCGTAATTACAGACGTAAATATCAAGCCGCCCGTCGCCATTCACATCCGCCATCGCCACGCCGCCGCCCCATGCCTCGCCGCCATCCACTCCGCAAACGACTTCCTCGAATTTCAGCGCGCCCGTCTGCCGGAACAGCTTGTTCCCGCGCGGCCCGCTCGCGATGAAAATGTCCGGCTTCCCATCGCCATCCACGTCGCCAATCGCCACGCCGCCCGTCGCCGTCCCGGAGTGATACAGGAAGGATTTTTTGTGCTCCAAATCCACCGGACTCACGAAGTCGATGCCAGTCTGCGCCTTGTCCGCGAGTCGCGTGAACATCGGGCCGGACTCGTGCGCCGCCGGTTTCGCGAGGGGAACGCTCGTAATCGCTTTGGCATCGGCAGCGTCCAACCGGGTCGGCAACAGGCCGATGATGGCGAGAGCGTGGAAGCAGCGGGATTGGATCGGGTTCATCGCGATGCAGGAAGGTGCAACTCTTCACCACGAGCGACAACCGCAATCCGGCCTTCTCCTCTTGAAACACCGACCCAAGCTGCGAGAGGTTGGCGGAAT
This sequence comes from Chthoniobacteraceae bacterium, assembly GCA_043776145.1. GTDB lineage: Bacteria > Verrucomicrobiota > Verrucomicrobiia > Chthoniobacterales > Chthoniobacteraceae > JANLQB01. The sequence goes on along the minus strand of JAYVRQ010000466.1, from coordinate 9,416 downwards.
TGCTTTCACCATGAGCCGCCGATCCGCAGGGTTCCCATTTTTCATCCTCGCGGCGCTGGCGTTTTCCTCCGCGGGCGCGGATGAGGGCGTGGAGTTTTTTGAGAAAAAAATCCGGCCGCTTTTTCTCGATCAATGCGCGAAGTGTCACGGTGCGGAGGCGGTGAAAATCAAGGGTGGGCTGCGGCTGGATTCGCGTGAGGCGATTTTGAAAGGGGGCGATTCCGGCGCGGCGATCACGCCGGGCGAACCGGAGAAAAGTTTGCTCATTCAAGCGGTGCGCTACACGGACGCGGATTTGAAAATGCCGCCGCCCAAGGACGGCGTGGATCGCAAACTTTCCGATGCGCAAATCGCGGATCTCGCGCAGTGGGTGAAGATGGGTGCGCCGTGTCCGCCGACGTTCGCAAGCACGGGCGATCTGCTGAAACACTGGGCTTTCCAGCCGGTCGCGAATCCGCCCGCGCCCGCGGTGAAAGACGCGGCGTGGCCGAAGACGAGCGTCGATGCCTTCGTCTTCGCGAAGCTCGAATCCACTGGCCTCGCGCCCGCGCCGCCCGCGGACAAACGCACGCTCCTGCGCCGCGCGACTTACGACCTTACCGGGATGCCGCCGACGCCGGAGGAATGCGATGCCTTTCTCGCCGACTCGTCGCCGCAGGCTTATGAGAAGGTCGTCGAGCGCCTGCTCGGCTCTCCGGCTTATGGCGAAAAGTGGGGACGCAAATGGCTCGACGTCGTGCATTACGCGGACACGGCGGGGAACGACACCGACCATCCCGCGCCGTTCGCCTGGCGCTATCGCAATTACGTCATCAACGCCTTCAACCACGACCTGCCTTTCGACCAGTTCCTGCGCGAGCAAATCGCCGGCGACATCCTCGCGGGCACGCAGCCGCGCGAACGCTACGCCGAGTGCGTGAGCGCGACCGGCTACCTCGCGGTGTCGCGGCGCTTCGGCTCGGGCAAGGACGATCGCGACGACCACCTCAACGTCGAGGACATCATCGACACGCTCGGGAAGGCCACGCTCGGCCTCACCATCGGCTGCGCGCGCTGCCACAATCACAAATACGACCCGATCACCGCGCGCGATTACTACGGCCTTTACGGCATCTTCGCCTCCTCGCGCATCAGCTTTCCCGGCGGAGAACATTCGATGAGCCCGCGCAGTCTCGTCCCGCTGCTCCCGCCGGACGAACTCGCCAAAGTCGAGGCCGCCAATGCTGCTTTGAAAATCCGCGATGCGTCAGAGAGCCGACTGTGGAGGAAAATGCGATGGACGCTCGAAGGATTCAAAGGCTCCGTCGAAAATGTGCTGCGGCAGGTAACGTGCGATTCGCGGGAAGTGCGCGACGTCAACGCCGAGGTGAAGCCCGAACTGGCCTACGCCGCCGCCGACGGCAGACCGCCGAAAAACGCGCGCATCCAAAAGCGCGGCGAGCCGAAGGATCTCGGCGAGGAAGTCCCGCGCAAAAACCTCGATCTGCTCGGCGGCGAACTGGTCGCACCCGGCTCCGGCAGCGGACGTGACCAACTCGGCCGGTGGCTCACCGCGCCGAAAAATCCGCTCACCGCGCGCGTCATGGCAAACCGCATCTGGCTCGGCCATTTCGGGCGCGCCCTCGTCGCGACGCCGAATGATTTCGGCACCCGCGGCGCCCCGCCCACCGACCCCGCGCTGCTCGATCATCTCGCGACGAAATTTGTCGAAGGCGGCTGGAGCGTGAAGGCGATGCACCGGCTCATCATGCTCAGCGCCGCGTACCAGGAGAGCAGCCGGACTGAAGGCGGCTTCCTCCGCCGCCGACTCGATGCCGAGGAAATCCGCGACACCTACCTCGCGCTCGCGGGCGAACTCGACCGCACGCCCGGCTTCGGCCATCCCTTCCCGGCAGGGGACACCTGGACTTTCTCCCAGCACCTCCCATTCAAGGCCTTCTACGATTCGCCAAAACGCAGCGTCTATCTGATGACGCAGCGCATCCAGCGGCTCCCGTTTCTCGCGCTCTTCGACGGCCCCGATCCGAATGCGAGCACGCCGATTCGCACGGCCAGCACCGTCCCCACGCAGGCGCTCTGGTTTCTCAACGATCCTTTCTTCCACGCCCGCGCCGAATCCTTCGCGAAGCGTCTCCTTACACAGCCCGGCGACACGCGCCTCGCCTGCGCCTACCGCCTCTGCCTCCAGCGCGAACCCACCAGCGCCGAGGCGCAATCCGCCCGCACCTTCCTCACCACGTATGGAAAAGAAGCCGTCGGCAATCCCGACGATCGCGCGCTCGTCTGTTGGAGCGCGTGGTCACGCGTGCTATTGAGTTCCAACGAAATGCTGCACCTCGATTGAACCCATGAGCCGCTCCTGCCTCTCCTGCTCCCGACGCGATTTTTTCCGCTCGTTCGTCGCGGGCTCGCTGCTCATGCCCGGCATCGTTTCCGAGATGCTCGCGGAAGACGCCGCGCCTTCCCCCGAAGATCCGCTCGCGCCGAAGCAGCCGCATTTTCCACCGAAGGCAAAGCGCATCATCTTCCTCTTCATGACCGGCGGCGTGTCGCACATCGACGCTTTCGATCCAAAGCCGAGCCTCTTCGCGCAGCACGGAAAAGAGGTCCAGTTCGTTCACCCCGAAATCACGGGCCGCCCCGGCTACGAGAAGATTTTTCTGAAACGCCCGCAGTGGGAATTTTCCAAACACGGCCAGTGCGGCACCGAGGTCAGCACGCTGTTTCCGCACATGGCGAAATGCGTGGACGACATCGCGCTCATCCGCACGATGAACACGTCGCACTCGAATCATTTCCAGGCCACGCTCGGGATGCACACCGGTTCGTTCGCCTTCGCGCGACCCAGCATCGGCTCGTGGGTGAGCTACGGGCTCGGCACCGAAAATCGCAATCTTCCCTCGTTCATTTCCATCGCGCCGTTCCTGCCGTACGCCGGCTCGCAAGTCTGGGCGTCGGACTTTTTGCCCGCCGTGCATCAAGGCACGCTCGTCGTGCCCGGGCCGGTGCCGGTCGCGAATGTGCAGCGCCGCGCCGCCACCACGCGCCTTCAGGAAATCGAACTCGCCGCGCTCAAAGAAATGAACGCGAGCCACCTCGCCACGCGCGCCGACGACTCCGTGCTCGCCGCGCGGATGCGCTCGTTCGAGACCGCGTTTGGGATGCAGATGGCCGTGCCGGACGCCTTCGATTTTTCCAAAGAGAGCGACGCCACGCTCGCGATGTACGGCCTCGCGCGCGGCCAGACGACAGGCTTCGGCTGGCAATGCCTCGCCGCGCGCCGTCTCGCGGAGCGCGACGTGCGTTTCATCGAACTCATCGACAGCGGCTCGTCGAAAAATTGGGACTCGCACGACGACATGCTCGAGCACGGAACGCGCGCCGAGAACGTGGACCAGGCCATCGCCGGCCTGCTGCAAGACTTGAAGGAGCGCGGAATGTTCGACGACACGCTCGTCGTCTGGGCCACCGAATTTGGCCGCACGCCCTTCAACAAATCCGCCGACCACAAAGGACGCGAGCATCATCACTGGGCCTTCTCCTGCTGGCTCGCGGGCGCGGGCGTGAAGCCCGGCATCGTCTTCGGCGAGACGGACGAGTTCGGCATCAAGCCCGTGCGCGATCCCGTCCACACGCACGATTTTCACGCGACGATCCTGCACCTCATGGGCCTCGATCACGAGCGCCTCACGTATCGCCACAGCGGCCGCGATTACCGGCTCACGGATGTCGCGGGGAATGTGGTGAAGGGTCTGTTGTTGTAAGCTGCGCGCCGGGAATTCCGGGGAGCGCGCGCGTCTCGCGTGCTGGTTTTGGCGTCCCGCCGCAACGAACTTCCCTGCCGCGTCGTTGCAAATCCGGTGAACGAATTGCGAGACGATGCGTTGTGAAAGTCCGTCGAGGCGGGGCGCCTCGACCAGCACGCGAGACGCGCGCGCTACCCGGACACCCCGCCACATGTTCCGTCCACTTCACCTCGCGAATCCACCGCTCTGCCACACATTGAAAGTAAGATTGGCCTTTTGAAGTCCGCTATTTTCTAGTCCACCCGCCGCATGGCCGACCCAAACCCATCCGTCAATCTGCCGCCCGCCCGCCGCAAATACATCCGCGCCGTCGGGCCGCGCCTGCGCGTCGTGCTCATCGTGCTCTTCGCGCTCACGGCGCTGCTCGGCGCGAACTCGCTCTATCTCAGCGCGATCACCTTTCTCGAATGGACGCGCGGGTTTTCGTACCAGAATTATTTCTACCAGATCATGTTCCTCGCCCATCTCGTCGTGGGTCTCGCGCTGCTGGTGCCATTCGTGATTTTTTCCGCGGGCCACATCCGCGCCACGCGCGGGCGTGCGAATCGCCGCGCGGTCGCGGTGGGCTACGTGCTTTTTGGCGTGAGTCTCGCGCTGCTGCTCTCGGGCGTCGCACTCATGCGCGTGGGCGGGCTTGATGTGAAAAATCCGGCGGTGCGCGCGGCGTTGTATTGGACGCACGTCGGCACGCCGCTGCTCGCGATCTGGCTCTACATCATGCACCGGCTTGCGGGGCCGCGGATCAAGTGGCGCGTTGGTTTCGCTTATGCCGCCGTGCTGCTGGTCGCGGTCGGCGCGCTCGTCGCGATGCACACGCAGGATCCGCGGAAGTGGAACGTCGCCGGGCCAGCGGAAGGCGAGCAGTATTTCAAGCCCTCGCTCGCACGGACTGCGAGCGGCAACTTCATCCCCGCGAAGACGCTCCAGATGGATAGCTACTGCCTGGAATGCCACGGCGACGTGTACAAAGGATGGCTGCACAGCGCGCACCACTTCAGCTCGTTCAACAATAAACCTTATCTTTTTTCCGTGAAGGAAACGCGCGAGGTTTCGCTCAAGCGCGACGGTAATGTGAAGGCGGCGCGCTGGTGCGCAGGGTGTCACGATCCGGTGCCGTTTTTCAGCGGCGCGTTCGACGATCCGAACTTCGATCTCGAAAAACATCCGACCTCGCAGGCGGGCATCACCTGCACCGTCTGCCACGCGATCACGCACACCAACAGCACGCGCGGCAACGCCGACTACACGATCGAGGAGCCGATTCATTATCCGTTCGCATTCAGCGAAAATCCAATTTTGAAAACCGTGAACCGCCAGCTCGTGAAGGCGAAACCCGAGTTTCACAAAGCCACCTTTCTCAAGCCGCTGCACAAGACCGCGGAGTTCTGCTCGACCTGCCACAAGGTCAGCATTCCGTACGAGCTGAATCACTACAAAGAGTTCCTGCGCGGGCAGAATCACTACGACACCTATCTGCTCAGTGGTGTCTCCGGCCACGGTGCGCGCAGCTTTTACTACCCGGAAAAAGCGAAGACGAATTGCGCGCAATGCCACATGCCGCTCCAGACCTCGAACGATTTTGGCGCGCGGTTTTTCGATCCTGAGAAGCCGAACGAACTCAAGGTTCACAATCACCTTTTCCCTGGGGCGAACACCGGCATCGCGCACATCCGCGGGCAGCCGGAGATTGTGCAGAAGCAGCAGGATTTTTTGAAAGACGTCGCGCGCGTCGATCTCTTCGCGATCAAGGAAGGCGGTGCGATCGACAGCCCGCTCACCGCGCCGCTGCGACCGCAGGTGCCCGCGCTGAAACCTGGAAAAACGTATCTGCTCGAAGTCGTGCTCCGCACGCTGAAGGTCGGGCATCCGCTCACGCAGGGCACGGTGGATTCCAATGAAATGTGGGTCGATGCGAAGGTGGCGAGTGGCGCGCGCACGCTCGGACGCAGCGGCGGATTCGGCGCGGCGCGCGAGGTCGATCCGTGGTCGCATTTCATCAATGTGTACATGCTCGATCGGGAAGGCCGGCGCATCGACCGGCGCAATCCGCAGGACATTTTCACGCCGCTCTACAATCACCAAATCCCGCCCGGCGCGGCGCAAGTCGTCCACTACAGTTTCCGCGTGCCGGAGGAGCAGCGCCAGCCGCTCGCCGTCGAGGTGAAGCTCGTCTATCGAAAGTTCGACACGACTTACATGCAGTACGTTTTCGGGAAGGATCACGACAACGATCTGCCGGTGACGACGATCGCATCGGACCGTCTGCTTTTCCCAATCGAAGGCGGCGCGACGGCGACGAATGAGGAATCGAAAATCCCGCTCTGGCAAAGGTGGAACGACTACGGCATCGGACTTTTTCTCGAAGGAAATCAGGGCAGCGAAAAGGGCGAATTGATCCAGGCAGCGCAGGCGTTTGGCGAAGTGGAAAAGCTCGGACGCTTCGACGGCCCGCTGAATCTCGCGCGCGTGTTTTTGAAAGAAGGCCGTCTCGACGACGCCGTGGCCGCGCTGCAACGCGCATCGAAGTCGGACCCGCCCGCGCCGGCGTGGACGGTCGCGTGGTTCAACGGACTCGTGAACAAGGCGAACGGGTATCTCGATCCCGCGATCACCGCGTTCCGCAGCATCCTCGAAGATCGCAGCCCGGAACTCGACAAACGCGGATTCGATTTCAGCAAGGACTACGAAGTCATCAACGAACTCGGGCAGACGCTGATCGAGCGCGCGAATCTCGAACGCGATTCCGAAGACGCGCGCAAACAATGGCTCGCGCTGGCGAAAGAGCAGTTCGAGAAAACGCTCGCGCTCGACTCCGAAAATCTCACCGCGCACTACAACCTGATGCTCCTCCACACCCAACTCGGTGACGAAGCCGCCGCCGCCGAGCACCGCAAACTCCACGAGCGTTACCGCCCCGACGACAACGCCCGCGACCGCGCCGTGGCCATCGCGCGCAAGGCAAACCCGGCTGCGGATCACGCCGCACAGGCGACGGTGATTTACGACCTGCAACGTCCCGGAGCGGCGGAATTGGAGACGGCGAAGGTGGCCGGGAAATGAGAAGGCGGCGTTGCGTGTTCTGGGGAGCGCGCGCGTCTCGCGTGCTGGTTTCGGCGTCCCGCCGAAACGAACTTTTCCAGATGCGGCTGTCACGAAGACCGTCGCGTTTCGAGAAATCCACGTCGCAGAAAGTTCGCGAAGGCGGGACCCCTTCGCCAGCACGCGAGACGCGCGCGCTACCCGGAATTCCCCATTCGCGCGTTTCCCTTCCGCTCGATTTCAAAATCTCCCGGCCATGACTCCCGATCCAAACAAAGACACCGAATCCGAAGAAGAACTCGTCCAGACCGACGACGCTGTGATTGGCCGCGCGCTGCGCTGGTCGGCGCTGGTCTTTGCCGTGCTCGCTACGGGTGCGGGTATTGCGATTTACGTGCTGCGCCGTCCACCGCCACCGGCTCCGGTGAAGGCGACGGCGCTCGCGACGCCGATGCCGCGCGAGCGGCAGGCGCTTGAATTGCCGACGGTGCAGTTCACCGACATCACGCAATCGGCGGGCATCGCTTTCACGCACTACAACGGTGCGCGCGGCGAGAAGCTGCTGCCGGAGACGATGGGCGCGGGGTGCGCGATTTTCGATGCGGATGGCGATGGGGCGCAGGATGTTCTTTTCATCAACGGCATGGACTGGTCGTGGACCGAGAAAAAGGCGGAGCCTGCGCCGACGATGACGCTGTACCGCAACGACGGCAGCGGGCATTTCACGGACATCACGGCGGGCTCGGGGCTCGATGTGGCGATGTACGGCACCGGCGTCGCGCCGGGCGATTTCGATAATGACGGGCGCACGGATTTGTTCGTGAGCGGTGTCGGTCGGGCGCGGCTTTTTCACAATGAAGGCGGCGGGAAATTTCGTGACGTGACGGCGGATGCGGGCGTCGGTGGGACGGCGGGCGATTGGGGCGCGAGCAGCGTTTTCTTCGATTACGACAACGATGGGCAGCTCGATCTTTTCGTGTGCGAGTACGTGCGCTGGTCGCGCGCGATTGATTTCGAGATCGGTTTCAAGCTCACCGGCGTGGGTCGCGCGTACGGGCCGCCGATGAATTTCGAGGGCGCGTTCTCGCGCTTGTATCACAACGAGGGCGGCGGGAAATTTCGCGATGTGTCCGAGGCCGCGGGCATCCAGGTGAAAAACGCCGCAACCGGACGGCCCGCCGGCAAGGCGCTCGGCGTCGCGCCCGTCGATCTCGATGGCGACGGCTGGCTCGATCTCGTGATCGCGAATGACACGGTGCAAAACTTCGTCTTCCACAATCAGCGCGACGGCACGTTCAAGGAAATCGGCGCGGCGGCGGGCATCGCGTTCGACAGCTACGGCAACACGCGCGGCGCGATGGGCATCGACGCGGCGTATCATCGCAACGACGGCACGCTCGGCATCGCCATCGGAAATTTCGCGAACGAAATGATCGCGCTCTACGTCGCGCAACGCGCGCCGCTCACTTTCGCCGACGAAGCCATCCCCGAAAACGTCGGCCCCGCGAGCCGCTTGCTGCTGAAATTCGGCGTCCTCTTTTTCGACTACGATCTCGACGGCTGGCCCGACCTGCTCAGTTCCAACGGGCATCTCGAGGAGGAAATCGGCAAGGTCCAGCAAAGCCAAACCTACGCGCAGCCTGCGCAGCTTTTCTGGAATCGCGGCGCGAAAAAGCGCGCGGGTTTCGAGCCGGTGCCCGCGGAAAAGGCGAGTGCGGATTTGTTCCGCCCGATCGTCGGACGCGGCGCGGCCTTCGGCGATCTCGATGGCGACGGGGATCTCGACCTCGTGCTCACGCAAACGGGCGGCAAACCGCTCGTGCTGCGCAACGATCAGAAGCTCGGCCACCATTTCATCCGGCTGAAACTCACCAGCACCAAATCGAACCGCGACGCCGTCGGCGCACTCGTCCGCGCGAAGATCGGCGGCGAAGTGCGTACGCAGCGAGTGCTCGCCTCGCGCAGTTACATGTCCGCGTCCGAGTTGCCGGTCACCATCGGCCTCGGCGCGCACGACAAAACCGACTCGCTCGAAATCGTCTGGCCCGGCGGCGAAGTGCAGAAAGTTAGCGAGTGGAAACTCGATGCAGTGACTGCGATCGAGCAGGCGAAGTGAAGTGGCCTGCCGCTCCCGCGGCGGGCCGAACCGGCGGTGGGGCGCGGGAAATCACACCGCCGCCGACATCGCCTGCACGATCCTCATCGTCTCCACGCTCACCGTGCAGACGCGCAGGAGGAGGTCGATCACCTTCTCCTTGTGGTCGGCGAAGCGGTAGGTGTTGAACTGAGTCGCCACCGTCGGGTCGCTGATTTTGTGTTCCTTCCATTGGTCCAGCACCCATTCGAGGGCGCTGCGGTTGCCGAGCGTGGTAGGCCCACGCCTCGGGCGGGATGCCGCTCAGCGTGGTCACTGCATCCACCTCGATGAGGTCGGCGGCTTTGTCGGCCTTGAGCTTGGGCTTCAGGGCGGGTTTGTCGTCGCCAAGGTCGAGGCCGCGCTTCGGCTTCACGCGTTCATCGCGCAGCAGGTCGGCTTGCTGGCTCACGGGCTCCTTGCGGTCGTGACGCTGG
>JAYVRQ010000465.1:0-4517 GCA_043776145.1 Chthoniobacteraceae bacterium | reverse complement strand
CAGCGCGCCACGCTGCTCGAGGGCGAAGCCGGCCTGGAGCCGCCGCCCGGACTCCCACCGGCACCCTAGGGTGCAATGCAGCAGCGGGACAAAATCCGACCGATGCAACGCCTGCTCCGGGACCACGTCACGCGCGCGCCGCTCCTGCTCATGGCGCCGCGGGTGCGGAAAGTCCTCGGCCTCCCGCCCGGCAGCATCCGCGCGCTGCTCACGCTGATGACGGTCGGCTTCATCGTGGTGCAGACCGGGCGTGGAATCCGCGTGAGCCTGCTATGGTTCGAGTCGCTCATGATCGTGCTCGCGCATTACTTCGCGCACCGGCGCTTTGTGCCACTTTCACCCGCGATGCTGGAAAAGCTGAGCGGTGACGATTTGATCGAGGACGAGACGCATCCGCTGAATCTCCCGAAGCACTCGCTGCGGACGATCATCGTGCTGGCGTTCGTGGGCCTCGGGATTTTTCTCTGGCGCGAGCACCGTCTCTTCGATCCCGTCGCCGCGCCCGTGTTCATCAGCGTCGGCTCGTATTTCCTCGGCATCGGATTTGGCGTGTTCGTGACGTGGTGGACGAAAGGCAAGCCCAGCACCGGTGCCGCGTGGCTCTCCGACATCAAGGCGATCGTCACGCTCATTGCCGTCACTTTTGCGATCGTCGTGCAGGTCTTCGGCCTGCAGCAGCGAATCCCCCACGCCGACAAACTCGAGGCCCTGCCGCTCGCGCTGATGCTCTTCTATTTCGGCTCGCGGTAAAGCGCGCCCCGCTCACAGCAGCCCGAAGCGCTTGCGTAGAATCCACTCGATCGTGAGCAGGAGCACGATGGGGATGAACCACCACCAGCTCTGCCACAGCACAGTGTCGCTCTCGATCACCTGCCCGCTGCTCAGTGGCGCGAGTTTTTCGACGAGCGCGTCGGCGTTCTCTTCGCGGAGATATTCGCCGCCACCGGCGAGGCTCACTCTGCGGAGCAAATCCTCATTCAGGCTGAGCAGCGTACGCTCGGCATTCTCGCGCGCGGTCACGGCGAATTGCGTGCGGGCCTTGAGCTGCTCGGCGGGGACTGCGGCGGTATCCACGGAGAGTTCGTAGCTGCCACTGTCGAGCGCCGTGGTGCGACCGCGGTAGAGTCCGCCCTCGTCGGGCGAAAGAGTGATCGTGGCGACGCGCTGGCCATCGCGCCAGAGCACGGCGTTCACCGAGGCATCCGAGACAGGGCGCCCTTCCGCATCGCGGAGCCGCGCGCGGATGTCGGCCTGCTCGCCCGGCTGGTAAGTGAGCTGGCCGGCGTCGAGCTGCACGAATTTGTCCCGCGCGGCGAACGGTGCTTCACCGATGTAGTCGCCGAGCTGATTCCAGAAACGCACATGGAAAAGATCCGCGACCTCGTAACGCCAGCGCCACGACTCATCGAATGCGTGGTAATACACGCGCCCCGCCCCAAACGTGCGCAGCACCGCCGCGGGCATGTGCGAGCCAGATGCCTCCAGCAGGACCTCGGCACCGGGGAGCGCCTTCACCTGCGCCATGAAATGCGGCGGCTGCATCTTTGCCCACGTATCCGCATTCGTCGTGGAATCCGCACCGACCATAAAGGCCCCGATGCTCTGCGCGCGACCGACGAGCGCGAGCGATTTCACCGTGTCCTGCAAGCCCGCACCGATCCACTCGACTGGGAATAGCGGAGCCAGCGGGGTGCCCGTGTATCCGCGGAGGATTCCGCGCGGCCCATCAATGAAAGCAATCGCGCCGCCGCGCTTCGCGACAAATTCGGACAGCCATGTGAGTTCCTCATCCTTCAATGCCCCGCGTGGGACTTCGCCGAAGAGCACGAGGTCATACGCATCGAGCGCCTTTCGCGAGATGGGAAAAGTGCCCGCCTTTTCGCCGCGCACGAAGCCTGCGTCCGAGGTGGCACCAGCTATGACGGCGTTCACCTCCCATTTTTCATCCCGATCAAAAAGATTCCGCAGATAGCGCGTTTCCCATCGTGCGCGTCCGTCGAGGATCAGGATCTTCCGCTTCTGCGTGACGGCGCGGAAACGCAGCGGCGCGGTATTGTTCGACAGTTCGCGATCGCCCTCGATGGCACTCACCTCCGCAGTGAGTTGCAGCGGCGCACCCGCGATTTCGTAACCCTGCGTCTGCTGCTTCATGCGCGCATCCGCAAGTTCCTTGATGGGAAATTCAAACGGCTCGCGACGCACACCTTTGCCGACGGATACGATTGGTTTTTCCCACACGATCTTGCCGCCATCCTTGATCGACAGTGTGTATGGCTCGCCCGCGGGAATTTCCTCCTTAATGAAAACTTCGCCGCGCACACGATCCTCGAAGAACACAGAATCCGGCGCGACGACGCGCAGCACAGCGACATCGCGCGGCGGCACCTGGCTGCCGAAGCCCACCGAATACACCGACGTCTTGCGCCCCGCCAAAATGCGCGCGGCATCGAGCGGTGCCTCGCCGGAATTGTGCTGGCCGTCGGTGAACAGTACGACCGCGCTCTTCTCCGCGCCACCCGCAGCCTCGGCGGCGAACTTCAGACCGGCGGTGAGATTGGTGGACTGCGCGACTGGTTTTGGAAGTCCCGCCGGCGGGGCGGAATCGCCCGTGCTCGAATGCCACAGCGGCTTGGCGTCACCGCCATCGAGCAGGATCAACTGCACGTCGTGCCTTTCCGAGAGACGCGCGAGGACTCGCTTCTCCGGCGGGCCTTCGAGCAAGAGCGCCTGCAGACGCTGCCAGCGCGGAAGTGAATCGAATTTTGCGAGCGCGGAACGCAATGGCGCGGACGAGGCATCGGACTCGATCTGCTTTTCAAAGAGCGCGGAAATCTTCAGCGAGAAGCGCCCCGCCATTTCACCGAGCCGCGTGAGGTCACCGTTCGCGCGCACCTGATCATCGGTGCCGGAGAATTGTCGGCGCACCAATTCCTGAGCGGGCGCGGCAATCTCCGCGCGCAGCCTCGCGAGATCATCGCTGCCCGGCGCGGCCTTCGCGAGCAGCGTGCCGGCCTCCGTGACTTTTGCGGCAAATTCGGACGACAGCTTTCCCCACATCTCACCCGTGAGTGCCTCGGGCGGAGGGAGCCGATCGGCAATGCCCCTGGCATCAGCGAGTGCGGCGGCAGCGGTCGGCAAATCGAGCGGGACACTCGCGCCATCGAGGAGGCCGAGCCTGCGGGCGAGCGCGATTTTTCTCCCCGCATCCATCGCGGAATCGGTGAGCTGCATGGACTCGGACGCGTCTATGCAAAGGAAAAGCCGGGCAAGTTCACCGATGACCTTGCGGTGATGCAGCACCGGCCCGCTGAGCATGAGCACGATGAGGATGACCGCCAGCGCGCGCAGCGAAGGCAGGCAGATGCGCAGCCAGGGGCGTTGCGAAAGTGTGTCACGGCGATAGAGGCACCACACGATGATGCCGAGCAGCAGCGCGACGCCGACGCTCGCAAACCAAGGCCAGTCGCCCGTCCATCGCAGTGTGGTCGTGACGTGCTCGTGCTTCATCGGGCGGTCTCCGTTTCACGCTTCAGTCCGGTCGCCATCGTCGCGCCGGTCGGCCCGCGTGGTCGCGAAAACATGCGCTGCAAAATCAGCTCCAGAAAAATCAGCGCGAGCAGCGCGAGGAGGACCCACTTCCACAGCTCGTCTCCGAAACGGTGCCGGTGCTCATTTTCGCGAAACTCCGCGGACGAATGCACGACGGTAACGGCATGCGCCTTTGCAAACTCGGCGATCTCAGTATCCGCGAGGCGAGAGGGATCAGACTCACGGCGATCGGCATTCACGACGTAATGCAGAGGCTGACCGCCGGGCGGCTGTAGCGTGTAAAGTCCAGGCTGATACAACGGCGCCGTCTCGACCACGCCACGCTCATCCTTTTTCACCACCGGCATCTCGACCGCGACACCATCCGGCCCGGTCAGCAGCGCCTTCTTTCCAGCGGCGGTGACTGGCAGGAATGAGATGAGCGCACGTCCGACTTCGAGATTGCGCGGCGGGTTCACGGTCGAGGCGAGATGCACGCAAAGTCGCTGCACGAGCGGGAGGTAAAATGGTCGCGCGGGGAGATTCCCCCAGTCGGCATCCGCAGCGGTGGCACATGCGATGACTCGCCCGTGGCCGACTGCGCGCTCGACGAGAAATGGATCGCCGCTGTCGAGCCGCGCAAGCACGACGGGGTCATTCGGATCGCCGCTGTTCGCGGGTGGCCGCATCTTGAACCACACCTTGATCGCAGCCTCAGCCATCGAGCCGTTGCGCGGATCGTTAAAGATTTCGAGCGCAGGATTTTCAAAACGCTGCGATGCGATGCCGATGCCCGGAGCGCCTTCCTTTAGCTCGCCGGAGATGCCAGCAAGCGGCACCGGTGCGAGCGATGCGAAGGAACTATTCCACCACGCCGCGTCCGTGCGATCGCCGGGGAAAACTAGCAGACCACCGCCGTTCTTCACAAAATCCTCCAGCACGCGCAACTGCTCCGGCGTGAGCTTGCGCACATTCGCCAGCACGACGGC
>JAYVRQ010000464.1:0-4528 GCA_043776145.1 Chthoniobacteraceae bacterium | reverse complement strand
AGCTCGCGGATCAAGGGCTGAAGCCATCTCCCGAGGCAGCGAAGGAAACGCTCATCCGTCGCGTGACGCTGGATTTGACCGGGCTGCCGCCGACTGCGGAGGAAGTCGCGGCGTTTCAAAATGACAACTCGCCCGATGCCTACGAGCGCGTCGTGGACCGCGTGCTCGCGTCGCCGCGCTACGGCGAGCAGATGGCGGCGCGCTGGCTCGATCTCGCGCGGTACGCGGACAGCAATGGCTTTCAAACCGACTCCTCGCGGCAGATGTGGCCGTGGCGCGATTGGGTCATCGCGGCGTTCAACGCGAACCAGCCGTTCGATCAATTTACGATCGAGCAGCTCGCAGGCGATCTGCTGCCGGGCGCGACGCGCGATCAAGTCGTGGCCACGGGCTTCAATCGCAATCACCGGCTGAATGGCGAGGGCGGGCGCATCGTGGCGGAGTGGTTTGCCGAGACGGTGATCGACCGCGTGGAGACGACCGGGCTGACGTGGATGGCGCTCACGTTCAACTGCTGCCGCTGTCACGATCACAAATACGATCCGATTTTGCAGAAGGAGTTTTACCAGATGTTTGCCTACTTCAATTCCAACGAAGAGAGCGGCGTGCTGGAAACGGCGGGGGGAAATCGCGCGGGAGGAAACACGTCGCCGATGCTCGCGCTGGCAACGCCGGAGCAGGAGCAGCGGCTCGCGGAACTCGAAGCGGCGGCGAAGAAAACGGCGGCGGATGCGAAGGCGGCGGCGGCGGAATTGCCCGCGCGGCAAAGGCAGTGGGAGGAAGCTTTCCTACAGGAATCGGGCGGGGAAGGGGTCGCGCCCGCGACCGTGAAAGTGCCGGACCCCGTGCGGGTCGCGCTGCTCGCCGAGCCTGCGAAACGCACGGCCAAGCAGCGCGCGGAGCTCGCGAAATTTTTCCGCGCCAATGGCGAACATCCGGCGAGAAAAGCGGATGCGGATGCGGCGGCGGCGAAGAAGGCGGTCGTGGATTTTCGCGGGGATTTTTTCACGACGATGATTTTCAAAGAGATCGCGCAGCCACGTCCGGCGGTGATTTTGAATCGCGGGGAATACGACAAGCCAGGCGCGCCCGTCGCGCGTGCGCTGCCCGCATTTCTCCCGCCGATGCCGGCGGGTGCGTCGAACGACCGGCTCGGGCTCGCGCGCTGGCTCGTGAGCGGTGAGCATCCGCTGACGGCGCGCGTTTGGGTGAATCGCGAGTGGGAGAAATTCTTCGGGACGGGGCTCGCGAAGACGGCGGAGAATCTCGGCTCGCAGGCGGAGTGGCCGAGCCATCCCGAATTGCTCGACTGGCTCGCGACGGAGTTTGTGCGCGTGGGCTGGGACATGAAGGCGATGCAGCGGCTGGTGGTGACGAGCGCGACGTACCGGCAGTCGTCGCGCGTGACGCGGGGGCATCTGGAGCGCGATCCCGAGAACCGCCTGCTCGCCCGCGCGCCCCGGCTGCGCCTGCCCGCGGAGACGATGCGCGATCAGGCGCTCGCGATCAGCGGCCTGCTCGTGGAGAAGCTCGGCGGGCCGAGCGTGAAGCCTTACATGCCGCCCGCCGTGTGGGATGAGACGAGTGTGTACGGCGACATGCGCGGCTACAAGGCGGACACCGGCGAGGGCCTGTACCGCCGCACGCTTTACACGATTTGGAAACGCACCGCCGCGCCGCCGACGATGCTGCTCTTCGATTCACCGAGCCGCGAAATCTGCACGGTGAAACGCAGCCGCACGAACACGCCGCTGCAAGCCCTCGCGCTGTTGAACGAGGTGACGAACATCGAAGCCGCGCGCCATTTCGCGGAGCGGATGCTGCGCGAAGGCGGCGCGACTGCGGAGGCGCGGATCGCCTGGGCCTTCGAGCGCGCGACGGCGCGAAAGCCGGATGCGTTCGAGTTGGAAAAACTCGCCGCCGGTCTGCGCGACCGGCTCGCCGCTTTCGAGCAGGATGCCGATTCCGCGGGAAAGCTGATCGCCCAAGGCGCATCGAAACCCGACGCAAACCTGAACCCCGCCGAACTCGCCGCCTACACCGTGACCGCAAACGTGCTGCTGAATCTCGACGAAGTCGTGACGCGCGAATGAAGCCGCGGCTAATCGAGCGGATTCACGACCGGCACGCCGCAGCGCGTGAAGTCGTCCACGTTGCGCGTGGCGACGGTGAGGCCGTGCAGTTTGGCGGTGGCGGCGATCATGGTGTCGGCCATGCCGACGGTGAAACCGGCGCGCTTCACTTTGTTAAAAAGTTTGCCCCACACGATGCCCGTTTCCTCCGTCCAATCCAAACAGATGGTCGTGCTCCGCAGTTCATGAAACCACGATTCAAGATTCTGCTTTTTGCGCT
Organism: Chthoniobacteraceae bacterium; assembly: GCA_043776145.1. Lineage (GTDB taxonomy): Bacteria > Verrucomicrobiota > Verrucomicrobiia > Chthoniobacterales > Chthoniobacteraceae > JANLQB01. Next base: position 2,176 of record JAYVRQ010000464.1, on the reverse strand, counting down.
CCGAGGCCATCGCATCGATCCCGCGCCAGATTTCCGCCAGCACCACGGCATCGACCACGCTCTGATCTCCGTTCCTGGAAATCCAGGCAAGCACGCGGGACGACGGCTCCGGCTTGGTCGGCTCGCTCAACACGTTCACGTCCACGAGATATTTCATTCTTCAAAGGGATTCCGCCAAAAGTCCGCGGTGGTTTCGCGGCGCTCCAACGGCACATACCAGCCTTTCACCGGACAGCTCAGCAGCACATCGATGAGCCGACGTTTGGGCTTTGCTTCATCCACGACCTTGACCAGCAGAGTGTCGCCGCCGAGGGAGTCAATCTCACAGCGTTGCCCAGGCTTGATGCGATGCTTCCTGCGTAGCTTCACGGGAATTTCCACGGAGCCATCGGCTGAAATTTTAGTCGTCATGCCGCGAGGCTAGTCGCGGCGCATCGCACCGTCAAACTTCGCCCCTCTTCACACCATGAACTGCAACGACCCTCACTTTCTCTCCCTCGAAAACACCGCGCGGCGCGACATCACGCGCCGCACTTTCCTCCAGCGCGCGGCGGGCGGCATCGGGCTGGCGGCGCTTGGCGGGCTGCTGGGAAATCAGCGTGCGGATGCAGCGGCGGCGATGCTTCCCGGCTTTCCCAATTTTCCGCCGAAGGCGAAACGCATCATCTATCTTTTCCAAAGCGGTGCGCCGTCGCAGATGGATCTCTTCGATCCGAAGCCCGCGATGGCGGCGCGGCGCGGGGAGGATTTGCCGGAGTCGATCCGCAAGGGGCAGCGGCTCACGACGATGACTTCGGGGCAGAAGTCGTTCCCGGTCGCGCCGAGCATTTTTAAGTTCGCGCAGCATGGAAACAGCGGCGCGTGGTTCAGTGAGTTGATGCCGCACATGTCGTGGATGGCGGATGACTGGTGCGTGATTCGTTCGCTGCACACGGAGGCGATCAATCACGATCCGGCGATCACTTTCATGCAGACGGGCTCGCAGCTCGCGGGGCGTCCGAGCATCGGCGCGTGGATGAGTTACGGGCTGGGCAGCGAGAACTCGGAGCTGCCCGCGTCTGTCGTGCTGACCAGCTTCGGCACAGGGCGGAAGGACGATCAGCCGCTGTACGACCGGCTGTGGAGTGCGGGATTTTTGCCGGCGAAATATCAGGGCGTGAAATTTCGCAACAAGGGCGAGCCCGTGTTGTATCTCGGCAACCCGCCGGGCATGGATCGCGCGATGCGGCGCGGCACGCTGGATGAACTGGCGGCGCTTAATCAGCACCGGCACGACGCGCTCGGCGACCCGGAAATCCAGACGCGCATCGCGCAGTACGAACTCGCCTTTCGGATGCAGGCGAGCGTGCCGGAACTCGCGGACCTTTCCCGCGAACCCGCGAGCGTTTTGGAAAGCTACGGCCCCGAGGTGAAGATGCCCGGCACGTACGCCGCGAACTGTCTGCTCGCGCGCCGGCTGTGCGAACGCGACGTGCGTTTCGTGCAGCTTTTCCACATGGGCTGGGATCATCACGGCGGCCTGCCTGCGGCGATCAAAGGCCAGTGTCGCGACACCGATCAGCCGACCGCCGCGCTGCTCCAGGACTTGAAACAGCGCGGGATGCTCGACGACACGCTCATCGTGTGGGGCGGCGAATTCGGGCGCACGATCTACTCGCAGGGCACGCTGACCGAGACGAATTACGGACGCGATCATCACCCGCGCTGCTTTACCGTGCTGATGGCGGGCGCGGGTGTGAAGGCGGGCCTGACCTACGGCGCGACCGATGATTTTTGCTACAACATCACCGAGAACCCCGTGCACGTGCATGACCTGAACACGACGATCCTGCACCTGATGGGCGTCGATCACACACGCCTCACCTACCGCGCGCAGGGCCGCGATTTCCGGCTCACGGACATCCACGGCGAACTGGTGAAGGGCGTCCTCGCGTAGCTGGCACGATTCAGTTCGGGCGTTTTATTTTTCAACGCAGAGACGCAGAGGCGCAGAGGACGCAGAGGTTTGAAGGCGAAATTTCTCTCAACCAAGGACGCTCCGAATCAAAAACCTCTGCGCCCTCTGCGCCTCTGCGTTTAGCGCATGTTCTATTGAAACTGTCGCCGACGGAGCCTGACGAAGGAAGTGAGTGCAAGGTGCGGCGGTGAAGGAATCTAGCGCTTGTGCGGTGGCGCG
>JAYVRQ010000463.1:0-16509 GCA_043776145.1 Chthoniobacteraceae bacterium | reverse complement strand
CGCGCGGGGTCGCGGCGATCCCGCTCACGACGGGACTGAACCGCTACGGACGCTGGCGCGACACGGAGATTCTCGTGCAAGCCGCGGACCCCGCGACTTTCGAGGAGACGATGGAACAGGCGCGCGGGCTCTTCCGCTCGATCCGCAAAGTGCCGCCGGGCTTCGAGGACGACTTCGAGATTCTCACGAGCGACGCGATGATCGCGCAGTTCAAGAAGGTCACGTTCGCGGTGCGCACGGGGCTCGCGTTCGTCAGCTCGATCGCGCTCCTCGCGGCGGGCGTCGGCATTATGAACATCATGCTCGTCTCCGTGACGGAGCGCACGCGCGAGATCGGCATCCGCCGCGCGATCGGCGCGAAGAAGCGCAACATCATGACGCAATTCATCATGGAAGCCGTGGTGCTCTGCGAGATCGGCGGCGTGCTCGGCGTCGCGCTGGGCATGGCGGGAGCGAATGCGCTGGCCGTGTATTTGCTCAAGCTCCCGCCAGCGTTCCCGGTCGATTGGGCCATCATCGGCCTCGCCATCTGCTCGCTCATCGGGATCGTTTTCGGAAGTTACCCCGCTTACAAAGCCGCGAATCTCGATCCCATCGAATCGCTGCGATACGAATAGCGCGGCAGATTCCTTTTGACGCGCGGCCCGTCGCGCCCGCATTTTCGCCGGTCTTTCAAAATCCAATTTTCCAAATGGCTAACTACGATCTTATCGTCATCGGTGCCGGCCCCGCCGGATATGTCGCGGCAATCAAGGCGGCGCAACTCGGCAAACGCGTCGCGTGCGTCGAGAAGGAGCGCGGGGGCGGGACTTGCAACAACTGGGGCTGCATCCCGACGAAGGCGCTGCTGAAAAACGCGGAGATGTATCACGCAATGACGCATCGCGCGGCGGAGTTTGGGTTTAAGATCGAGGGGCTGAGCTACGATTGGGGCGCGATCATGAAGCGGTCGCGCGTCGTCTCGGACAAAGGCGCGGCGGGCGTCGATTTCCTTTTTAAGAAGAACAAAATCGACTCGATCCGGGGGGACGCTGCGCTGGACAAGGCGGGCGAGGTGAAGGTGACGACGGCGGACGGGAAAGTGGAGACGCACACGGCGAAGAACATCCTGATCGCGACGGGTTGCGTGTCGCGCCCGCTGCCGGGGCTCGATTTCAATGGCAAAACTGTGATCGGCTCAAAGGAGGCGCTTGCGCTTCCGGCGCAGCCGAAGAGCGTCGTCATCATCGGCGCGGGCGCGATCGGCGTGGAGTTCGCGTACTTTTTCAATGCGTTCGGAACGAAGGTGACGATCGTCGAGATGCTGCCGAATCTGCTGCCGGTGGAGGACACGGAGGTTTCGCAGGCGCTGGAGAAGTCGTTCGCGAAGCAGGGCATCACCGCGCTGCTCGGGCATAAGACGACGAAGACCGACGTAAGCGACAACGGCGTGAAGATCACCGTGGCCGATCCGAAGGGCGCGGAGAAAGCGCTCGAAGCGGATATGGTCCTCGTGGCGATCGGCATCCAGCCGTTGCTGCCCGGCGGCGCGCTGAAATTCGATCTCGAGCGTGGCTTCATCAAAACCAACGATCGCTACGAGAGCAGCGTGAAAGGCGTTTTCGCCGCGGGCGACATCATCGGGCCGCCGTGGCTCGCGCACGTCGCGAGCTTCGAGGCGGTGCAGGCGGTCGAGGGGATGTTCGATGCGAAGTTTAAGCCGAAGAAAGTCACCATCTTCCCCGGCTGCACCTACTGCCATCCGCAAGTCGCCAGCGTCGGCCTCACCGAGCGCGCGGCAATGGACGCGGGGAAAAAATTCAAGGTCGGAAAGTTCCCCTTCATGGCCAGCGGCAAAGCCCGCGCCATCGGCGAAAGCGAAGGCTTCGTAAAACTCATCATCGGCGAACCGCACGGCGAAATCCTCGGCGCGCACATCATCGGCCCCGAAGCCACCGAAATGATTGCCGAACTCGGCCTCGCGATCACGCTCGAAGCAACGTGGGAGGAAATCGAAGCCACAATCCACGCGCACCCAACTCTAAGCGAAGGCGTGAAGGAAGCCGCCGAAATCGCGGCGGGACACGCGATCCACGTTTGAACTACTCTGCGTTAACCGAATTTTTGTTACCTAACAAAAATGACAGTTTGTAAGGCTGCAAAACAGGTTTTGATCAACTCGTCCAAAACAGAATAGCTTCGCTATCCGCCCGGCGTTTCCGAACCGGACAAAAGCTCCACAAGACGCGTGTTCATAAAGATCACGTCGCGCCCGAATTTCCGCGCTTCGACCAGTCCTGCTTTCTTCAGCGCATTGAGATATTTCGATGCCGTCACCCGCTGCGCGATCCCGGCGATGCCCGCCTTTTCGAGATTCCGAATCCGGCAGTAAGGCTGCTCGAAAATCAGTTCGACGAGTTCCTTTTTGAACATCCTCGGCGGGAGCTTTTGCCGCGCCTCCTCCGTCATCGCTTCCAGCAGCTTTTCGATGGCCTCGATCTTTTGACTGGTCTCCGCCGCGGTGATTTCGACGGCTTGCAAAAGATACAAAATCCACGGCTCCCACGCGCCGTCCTCGGTGACTTCGCGGAGGTGGCGGTAATACAGGCTTTTGTTCGCGATGATGTAGCGGCTGAGAAAAAGGATCGGCTGATCGAGCAACTGCCGCAGCAGCAGGTAGAGAATCAGGACGATGCGCCCGGTGCGCCCGTTGCCATCGTGAAACGGATGGATGGCCTCGAACTGGTAGTGAATGACGGCCATTTTCACGAGCGGATCGAGCCCGTCGGCGTCTTCATTTGCGAAAACCTCGAGATTTTGCAAAAGCCGCTGGATCACCTCCTCACCCTCCGGCGGCGTGTACACGGTTTTGCGGGTGGCGGGATTAGCGATGCGGGTGCCGGGGATTCGCCGGAGCCCCGCGTTGTTGCCCTTGATGGTATCGACGATGTCGATGAACAGGCTGGTGGAAAGAAAAGGGCGGTCACGCAGGCTGTCCGCGCCTTTCCAGAGCGCGTCGTTGTAGTGCAAGACCTCTTTTTTTTCGGGAGAAAGCGCAGGGTCGTCGAGGCTGAGGTTTCGGAAAAGTTCGTCGTTCGTGGTGAAAATGTTCTCAATCTCCGAACTCGACCGCGCTTCTTGCAGGGAGATGGTGTTCAGCAGGATTTGCGGATTGGGAATGGTGTTCGTCCGGCCCTTGAGTTCGGCGAGGCTGCGGCTGGCCGCGATCGTGGCTTTCAGGACAGCCGGGGTTTCCAAGACGGTCAGCGGCGGCAGCGGCGGCAGGTCGTTGTAAGGGCGGTCGCGATCGAACATGATAACGAAATGCGCAGATGCAGACTGATATGCAAATAAAACGGGGAATTATTTTCACGTTTCGCAGACGTGTAAATTTCGTGAACATATCGTTCACCACGCCAACACCCTCACGGCGTTGGTTCAATTTTTGTCATCTTACAAAATCGCTTTACGCTCACACCCGCCAGTAACTTAACCAGCCGGTTATTACGCGGTAATAATCGGATTATTGCATCATCGCTCACCCCGCCAGCAGCTTCACCAGCCGCTCGTTCACGAAAAGAATCTCCTTCCCCGATTTCACCTTCGCCACGAGCCGCGCCTCCGCGAGGTCGTGGAGGTAGCGCGACGATGAGACGCGGTTGCCGAGGCCCGCGTCTTCGAGATGGCGGATTTTGCAGTAGGGGCGCACGAAGAGTTGCTCGATCAGTTCTTTGGAAAAGCTGCGCTTCGGCAGTTTCAGCCGCGCTTCCTCCACCATCGCGGACATGAGTTCGCCGATGGCTTCGATCTTCAGCACGGTCGTCTCCGCCGTGCTCTCGACCGCGCGCAGCACGTAGAGAATCCACGGCTCCCACGCGCCGTCCTCGGTCACTTCGCGCAGATGCCGGTAGTAGTGATTTTTGTGCTCGATGATGTAGCGGCTCAGGAAAAGGATCGGCTGTTCGAGCAGCCGCTGCTGAAGCAAAAAAAGGATGAGCAGGATGCGCCCGGTGCGCCCATTCCCATCGCGGAAAGGATGGATCGCCTCGAACTGGTAATGCAGCACCGCCAGCTTCACGAGCGGATCGAGCCCGTCCTCGGTGCCGTTCACGAATTGCTCCAGATTCGCCAGCAGCCCGCGCAGGCGCGGCTCGCCGTCGGGCGGTGTGTACACGATTTCGCCCGTCGCCCGATTGCTCAGATTCGCGCCGGGCCGGCTGCGAATGCCCGCGTCCTCCGGCTTAATCATGCCGACGATTTCGCCCGCCAAATCCGCCGTCAGCACCCGCCGCTCGCGCAACCGCTCCGCCCCGTGCCACAGCGCCGCGTTGTAATGCAGCACCTCCTTCGCGTGCGGGCTCACCTCCGCCGACTCCGCACTCAGCCCTCGATACAGTTCATCGCTCGTGGTAAAAATCGCCTCGATCTCCGAACTCGCCCGTGCCTCCTGGAGCGCGATTGTATTCAGCAAAATGGTCGCATTCGGCACCGTCCGAGTCCGCCCTTTCAACTCCGCCAGACTCCGCGCCGCCCGCGCCACCGCCTTCAAAACTGGAATGGTTTCCAACTCGATCTTCGGCGGCAGCAGGGGCAGATCGTTGTAAGGCTTTGTGCGATCAAATGTGTTCACGCCGTGAACGTGTAGCGGAGGACGTGTTCATAAAACACAACATTTTGAACATGAAGCGGCGCATGTGTGCATTCCGTGGACATGTGTTCAGCGCAATCGCAAAACCCTGTCATTTCGACCGAAGCGAAGGCGGGCCAGCGGGCGGAGCGTAGTGGAGAAACCTCTCACTTTTCCCCGTCGTGGCGCGTGAACCCGTTCACCCCACCACCTTCGCCCGCGCGAAGAAAAGTGAGAGGTTTGCCCGCCATGTCTTCCACTCGGGCTGTCTCGCGGACTCGGCTCTCCACTTGTATGTGGGAATTGCCTTCGATCATTTAGCGGCGAAAAAAGGGTTGACCGTCCGGTGACTGCCGGACGGCCAACGGCGTGGGTGAGCCTGCTCTTCACTTGACCCGCAGCTTTGGCTGCGAGGTCGCAGCGTAGCTCAGGCCGCCCGCGCCCGATTGCTCCAAACTCGAACCGTTGAAAGAGCGGCGGCCTGCAAAAAGCCGCCAGCTCGCAGGTGCAAGTATGAGTCAAAACAACCTGCCCAAAACCATTCTGTACGCGGGCCTCGATGTCCACAAGGCCACGCTGCAATTCCACCTCGCCGGGCGCGATCACGTCCTGGCCAATGACCCCGGCGGCCACCGCCAGCTCCTGCGGCTGCTCGCCAGCGCGGGCCAGCCCGTGCAGGTGCTCCGCGCAGCCAGCGGCGGCTATGAACGCGCGCCGGCGGCGGCACTGCATACCGCAGGCGTGCTGGTGAGCGTGCTCAATCCGGCGCTGGTGCGGCACTTCGCGCGGGCGTTGGGCCGACGCGCCAAGACCGATCCGCTCGACGCCGAACTGCTCGCCCGTTACGGCGCGGCGCTGGCCCCGGAGCCCACGCCGCCAGCACCCGCCGCCCAGCGCGCCCTCGCCGAGCTGGTCCGTTACCGCCAGCAGTTGCTCGAAAAACTCGTCGCCGAACGCAAGCAAAGCGCCGTCCTCGAACGGCCCGCCCTGCGCCGCCAGGCCCGCAGCCTTGTGCGCCGCCTGGAGGCCGACCTCGCCAAAGTCGAAGCCCTCCTCGCCGCGCAGGAAAAAGCCGGCGCGGAGTTTGCCGCCAAAGCCGCCCGGCTGCGCCAAGTCCCCGGCGTCGGCCCGCAAACCGCCTGGAGCCTCCTCGCCGAGATGCCCGAACTCGGCACCCTTAACCGGCAGCAAGCCGCCGCGCTCGCCGGCGTCGCTCCGCATCCGCGCCAGAGCGGCCAGTGGACCGGCAAAGCCACCATCGGCGGCGGTCGTCCCGCCATCCACAAAGCCCTTTACCCTTCGGCTTCGCTCAGGGCCTCCGGCATGGCCGCCCTCACCGCCAGCCGCCTCTACCCGCCCCTGCGCGACTTCTACCAGCGCCTCCGCACCGCCGGAAAACCCGGCAAACTCGCCCTCACCGCCGTCATCCGCAAATTTGTCATCCTCCTCAACCTCCTCCTCAAAAACCCAAACTTGCCCCTTGCCTCCTGACACCGTTGCTACGCTCCGCCCGCCGGCCGCCTCCGCTCCGGTCGAAATGACAGCTTTTTGGGGGAGCGGCTTCGTCGCGCACCTTCGCTCGCTTTGAGTACGCAGAAAAACATCGCTCTCCACGATTGCGTAAAAGTTCGTGACGCTGGGTTGGCAACAGGCATCGTTCGCCCAATGAAGAAAACGTGGCTCCCTTTTCTATTGGCCTGCGTTTCAGTCGCGCTGACGGTGAGCGCGAAAGCGCAGCGCACCACGCTCAAGCCTTCCGACTTCGAGCCGCTCACGAGTCTCCCGTGGAAATGGCCGGGCGCGACCCTGGACAGTGTTCTCGACGCCATTTTCCGCGAGCCGAACGTGAGCATTCGCTACCCTGTGCTCGCCGAATATCTGCGCACCATGCCGGTCGTGGATCTAAGCAAAGCCTTCGACGTTTGCGTTACCCTCGAATGCAAGCAGTCGCCCGACAGCCTGATTGATCTTTTCCTTCCGATTTGGGCGGAACGCGATCCGCAACCATGCTGGAAGCGAACTCGGGATTTGTTCCGACTCGTCGGAATCGAGGAAGGCTGGCTTGGGTATGACAGTTGGAAGGAAAGTGAAAGAATTGCCGTGCATGATCGCGATGCCATCGCAGCGTCGCCTTTCTGGATCAGGCATCGCGATGTGCTGACCGGGTTTGGCTCAGGCGTTGGTGAATCTTCGCTGCCGAAAAAGGAGCGTGTGCGACTGATGAAGGAATTTGTGGACGTGTGGTTTCGCGCGTTTGGCTCATGGCCGGGACATGGAACATATGGATCGGAATACTCATCTGATTTTCAAAGAGTCGTGGTCACCGCTTTCGATTCCCCTGCGGATTTATTCCGCAGCTCGCAGTTTCCAGACGGAAACGTGGATCGCGCAGCAGCTTTCGAGGTCGTGCTGCGCAGGTGGTTGGAGACGGAACCGGCGGCGGCGCAGGAGATCGTGAAAAAGTCGGGAGAGAAGGAATGGCGTCCATTGTACTACCAATCAGAAAAGCGAATTGCTGGCCCATCGACGGAACTGCTGATGATTTGGGCGCGGGTCGATCAGGAAGGAATTATTCGATGGGCTGATTCGCTCGACGTTCGCAAAGACGAACTTGCCGGCGTCGCGAAAGGTTTGCTGATGAGCCGCGTGGCCACCGAGAAGCGCAATCGGTGGCTCAGCGATGCGAAATCTGCGGTGCCGGAGGAGAACCGCGTCGAGAAGTTATTGTCGCACTGGGCTGGGTGGGATCCGAAGCCTGCTCTCGATGCGGCGGTCGCCACCGATGACGCAGATACGATCAATTCCGTCGCATTCCGAGGTACTTACGGACCTTTCGACAACCAGCCTTGGAACAGCAGTCGATTTGGCATCGGTGTGGTTAAAAACTTCGACGTGACCAGCCTTCCCGATGAAATCCGCAAAGCTGTCGTCAGTGAGTGGGGCATCACGATCATGGAGCAGTGGGGCGACATCGATATTGGCGAAGCCGCTCGTTACGGGGTGGATTTCCTGCTCCGAGCCGACTACGCGCCGCGCGATCGGTTGACAAGGTTTTTCAGCGGTCATGATGAATACCCTGACGAAGGAGGTATGATCGACCGCACCTTCTGCGCACTCCGTGTGTGGGCGGTGGTGAAGCCGAAGGAGATGAAGGCGTGGATCGCGACGATCAAAGAGGCCGACATGCGCAAGGCGCTCACCTGGCTGCTCGATCATCCGTGGGGAACCGGTCCGAAGAAATGAGGGTAGCTGTCGCGTTACAGACCGTTACCCGATTGTTACAAATGCGTGACTGACTCGCGGCTCTCTGTCTGCCACCGTTTCAACAAATGACCTCCCGCTCGATTTGCAGCCTGTGGTTCTCGCTTTTCATTTTCCTGCTCGCCGGGTGCAAGCGCGAGCAGCCTGCGACGCCACCGAATGCTCTCCCGCAGCCGAAGGCGGGCGTGACCGATTTGCTCTTCACGTATGGTTCGGAGAAGCAGGCTTGGGTCGAGATGGTGACGGCGGATTTCAACGGGCGCGGGGTGAAGGATGGGAGCGGAAAGGCGATCCGCGTGACGGCGCAAGCGAAGGGTTCCGGCGAGTGTCTGGATGAACTGATCGCGGGCGCGAACCAAGCGCACCTCACGAGTCCGGCGTCGTCCGCTTTCATCAAGCTCGGCAATGCGCAATGGCGCGCGAAGACGGGGAAGGACATCGTGCCGGCCACGGAAAATCTCGTGCTCTCGCCGGTGGTCATCGCGATGTGGAAGCCGATGGCGGAGGCGATCGGCTGGGGCGCGAAGCCGGTGGGCTGGGCGGAAATCCTCGCGCTTTCGACGGAGCCGCAGGGCTGGGCGGCGCGCGGGATGCCGCAATGGGGCGCGTTCCGATTCGGGCACACGCATCCGCAGTTCAGCAACAGCGGGCTCATCTCGCTCTTCGCCGAAGTGTATGCGGCGACGGGGAAAAAAGGCGGGCTCGTCCCGGCGGATTTGGAGCGGCCCGAAGTGGGAAAATATCTCGGCGACATTGAGCGATCAGTGGTTCACTACGGGAGTTCGACCGGGTTTTTTGGAAAGAAGATGTTCGCTAACGGGCCGGGCTACATCAGCGCGGCGGTGCTTTACGAAAACATGGTGATCGAGAGCTACTCGCAGGCGGCGCAATTCCAGTTTCCGATCGTCGCGATTTATCCGAAGGAGGGAACGTTCTGGAGCGATCATCCGGCGGGGATCGTGGATCGCGAATGGGTCACGCCCGCGCATCGCGAGGCGGCGCGGAAGTATCTCGATTTCCTCCTCGCCCGCGAGCAGCAGGAAAAGGCGCTCGCCCTTGGCTTCCGTCCGGCGCTCGCCGACATCCCGCTCACCGCGCCGCTCGATGCCGCGCACGGCGTCAATCCCAAGGAACCGCAGACTACGCTCGAAGTGCCATCCGTTGAGACGATGGACGCCACGATGCGACTCTGGCAGGCCAACAAAAAACGCTCGAACATCACGCTCGTCATGGACGTTTCTGGCTCGATGAACGAGCGCGGCCGCATCGCGAACGCACGGCTCGGGGCGCAGGAACTCGTGAAGATGCTCGGCGACGAAGACACGTATCGACTGGTCCCTTTCAACAACGGCGTCTTTCCCGCCGCACCCGCCGCGCCACTCGGAAAAATCCGCCCGCAGGCGATGGCCGCCGCCGGATCGCTCATCGCGAACGGCGGCACCGCGCTCTACGACGCGATCGGTGCCGCGTTTGAGGAGCAACTTGCGAAGCGCGCCGAAAACCGCGACAAGATTTCCGCCATCATCGTGCTCACTGACGGTGCCGACACGGATAGCTCCACGAAGCTCCCCGACCTGCTCAACCGCATCCGATTCGATAGCGAAAAGCAGACGATCCGCGTCTTCACGATCGGGTACGATTCCGGCGGACAGGCCGACGTGCTGAAAAAAATCGCAGACGCGACGCAGGCGAAGTTTTACGAAGGCAAGCCGGAGAACATCCGCGAAGTGTTCAAGGACATCTCCACGTTTTTCTAAATCCACATGTCTGATCCTCAAGGCCCTCGTCTCACCTGGCTCGGCCAGCTTTTCGTCCTGCTCTTTATCGGAGCCTGCGGCTTCGGCGCGTGGGCGTTGTTTTTGAAAAAGCCGATCAACGCCGACCCGTCCACGCCCGCGCAGCCGTCGAAGTCATTCTTCGGCGGGAGCGATGCTCCGGCGGTCGAGATCGGCATCGCGTACGGCACCGAGAAACAGCGATGGCTGCAATGGGCCGTGGAGCAGTTCGCGCAGACGGCGGATGGGAAAAAGATCAAGGTGAACCTCATTGCGAAAGGCTCGCTGGAAGGTGCGCAGGCGATCCTCGGCGGCGATCAGAAGATCAACGTGTGGAGCCCGGCGAGCGCGCTTTACGAGGATGTGTTCGTGCAGGAATGGCAGATCAAACAGAACAAAGCGCCGTTTGTTCGGAAGGAGGCGCTCGCGCTGAGCCCGATGATTTTTGTGATGTGGGCGGAGCGTTACGAGGCGTTCGCGGCGAAGTACAAGGATCTGTCTTTCGTCACGATCGGGCAGGCGCTGAAGGAGCCGGGCGGTTGGGATGGCATCGCGAAAAAGCCGGAGTGGGGACTTTTCAAATTCGGCCACACGCATCCGAATCAATCGAACAGCGGACTGATGACGCTCGTGCTGATGGCGTTTGATTTTCACAAAAAAAATCGCGGCCTCGAAATGAAGGACATCCTGAATCCCGAGTTCCAGACTTGGATGAACGGCATCGAGTCCGCGACTACGGGCATGTCAAATTCCACCGGCAACATGATGCGGGACATGGTGCTGCGCGGGCCGTCGAGTTTCGATGCGCTGTGCGTTTATGAAAGTGTGGTGATCGATTATTTGAAGAGCGCCGAGGGCCGTTGGGGCGAGCTGCGCGTCGCGTATCCGCGGCAGAATATGTGGAACGACAATCCGTATTACATCCTCGATGCGCCGTGGAGCAGCGCCGATCAGCGCAAAGCGGCGGGGACATTTCTCGATTTCCTGCTCAGCGAGCGCGTGCAGACGGAATCGCTGAAGCATGGCTTCCGTCCGGGCAATCCGACGGTGCCGATCAAGTTCGCGGAGAGCCCGTTCGTGCAATACGCGCGGTTCGGTTTGCAGATCGACATCGCCAATGTCGGGCAGCCGCCGAAAGCCGATGTCATCAACAACCTGCTCGCCGCGTGGCAGCGCAGTCAGGGAAATCGCTGACGCGGCGTGTGGCGTTATCTCAAAGCCGCATTTTGGATTAGCGCACCGGCACCGGGTCTCGGGCGCATCCCGGTGAACGCACTCACGATGCTCGCCTTCGCCATCTTCGGCATCGCGCATCCCGGCTTCTGGCTCATCGGCCTCGGGCTCGAAGCGGCGTGGCTGATGAGCGCCGTCGGCAGTGATCGCTTCCGCGTGCTCATCGACGCCAGCGCGGGGCAACTCGAAGACGGCACAACCGAAGATCAGCGCCAGAGCTTGATCGCGCAGCTCACGCCCGAACACCGCCAACGGCTCGCCGCGCTCGAAAAGAAATCCCGCCGCGCGCTCACGTTGCAACGCGAGGCCGGCGTGAGTGACTTGATGTGCGAGATGAACGGCGACTCGCTCAACAAGCTTGTCTGGTTTTTTCTAAAACTCCTCGTCGCCCGCGAAAACCTGCAAGCTCTCGGCGACGCGACGATGCGGCGCGACCTCCGGCAGCAGGTGGAAACGCTCAAGCGCGACTTGGAAGGGCGCGTTTCCTACGCCCTGCGCGAATCGAAAGAGGCCACGCTGAAAATCCTCCAGCAGCGCCTCGCCCACGTTGATCGCCGCGAGGAATCGCTCGCCGAAATCGACAGCGACCTCACGCGCATCGAAGCCCAGCTCGACCTCGCCGTGGACAGCGCGGGCCTGCGCGGGAAGGACGGCGCGGTTTCCGCCGACATCCATTTCGTCAGCCAGTTCCTCGACGATGGCGCGTTCGGTGAAGCGAGCGCGTCCATCACCGCGCTCGACCAGACCTACAGCGCCCCGGCGCCGCAGAGCCGCAAGGTCGCGGAGTGAGCGGATTCGATTTGCCCGCCGCGCGGCAGCGGCGTAAGCCAGAAGGCGTGAAGCCGATTCTCTTTTTCTCCCTCGCGCTCCTCGCGAATTTTTCCACCCGCGCCGCCGAGCCCGCTCCCTCGCGCGCCGACACGATCGGCATCGACGGCATTTACAAAGGCACGATGGGGATGCAGCTCGATATTAAAAAAGGGAAGGAATTCAAAGCGCCCGCGCAGCTCGTGCTCATGCCCGCCGGCGACGAGGCGATGCTCAGCGCGCAGCATCCCACCGGCGTCGTCGTCGCGGTGATGCGCGGACAGATTCGCGGGCGGACTTTTTTCGGGGAATCCAAGGGGCGTCACGATTACGGCGGCTTCCAGTTTGGGATGGCGTGGGACATCGCCTTCGATCCGAAAGCGGGGACGGCGACCATTCACGGCAAGGCGAAGAACATGCCGAAGTGGGCGTTTGACGACGACTTCAAATACACCTTCCACAAAGTCTCCGGCAAAGCTCCCAAGTCGCTCCCGAAACAATGAAAACCGCGCGCTCCATTTTTCTCACCGCACTGCTGCTCGCCGGCTGCTCCGCTCCGCCGGACAAACTCGAAAGCGCGGCGCTGCAAGCGAGCCACGATGGGACGCTGGCAAATTATTACAGCGCCGGTCGCGGACACGCGGGAATCGAGGCCGCCGGGAAGGTGACGGCGCGTTACTATTGGGTGGCGAAATACGCGGCGACTCCGGTGCAGCGCGAAGTCGCCACAGCGCGCGCGCGGGCAGTCGTGAAAAAAATGGCGCAACGTCATGTGAAACCGAAATCGCGCTACATCGCCGTCACCACCAAGCGCGACTCGCGCGCGAAGACTTCGACGAACGTGATGATCTTCGACACGCAATCCGAGAGCATCATCGGCAACAGCGTCTATGACCTGAACGAACGCCCGCCCGATGGGCAGCCGGTGCGCTTCGAGACCTACTCGGCCTCTTTCGTCCCGCAGTAATCCCAATCCCCATGATCCAAGATCGCATCGACAAAATCGAAACCGCCGTGCGCGGCGCGGCAAATCTTCCCGCCGAGACAAAGCAGGAATTGCTCGCGCTCCTTGCCGAACTCAAGGCAGAGGTCGCGCCGCTCGGGGCGACGCACGGCGAGGACGCGGCGAGCATTGCGCGCTTCGCCGATGCGTCCGTCCACGAGGCCACGCGCAGCGAGAAAAAACCCGATCAAGCCGCCGCGGCAGTCACGGGTTTGTCCGCGTCCGTCGCAGGCTTCGAGGCGTCGCATCCGCGCCTCGTGCAGATCGTGGACCGCCTCGCGACCGCGCTCTCGAACATGGGCATCTGAGCCCGCTCCCGCGCGGAAAAAAACCGCGTGCGAACCCCGCGCGCTCTGCCTAGCTTCGCCGCCCAAATGGAAATCATCCCCATCGAAGTCTTCGGCGTGCATGTCGATGTGCCGTTCCTCGCCCCGCAAGGATTTTCGCAGGCCGGGCTCGAGGATTTCGGCGCGCGGCTTTGCGACAGCGTTGACGGCATCAATTTACGCCCCGACCAAATCCGCCTGAAACGCTGGGACGATCTTTTCGGCTACGAAATGTCCGCGAGTTTTTTCGGCGACAACGGCACGCTCATCCGCACCGCCGACCGCGTGAAGCTCGGCGTCCGCAACGCGCGCACCGCCGGCGACTGGACGATCATCCAGCAAACGCTCACGCACTTTTACACGATCATGGATTTCAACCAGAAGACCGTGACCACGCTCTCCGCGCACGTCCATGCGCGCTTCCCCTCCGTCGAGGAGCGCGACCAGTGGATCGGCCAGTTTTCGCACAACGCGCTCATCACCAAAGCGGCGGCGCTCGGCTATGTGAGCATCTTCGATTGGGAAAAAGACATCCGCGTGCTCATCGAGCCGTCGAACGTGGTGCCGGACGCGGTCTTCTGCGGATGGGACACGCAATTTTCCAACGATCAGGATTGGGAATCCTTTCTCGGCTCGATGACGCAGATGATGGAAAACTCGGCGAACCTGTTCGAGCTGGGCTTCGAGCCGTTCAAGGAAAAGGTCTGACGCGCGCACGCGGCGATTGACGCGCGGGGCGGCCGCGGCGTTCCTTCGCGCCAGGCAAGCGCTCCAAGCCGGCAAACCACTCGGACCTCGGTTCGTGCATTGCCTCTCCGGGGTTACCCCGGGGAAAATTGTCAGCGCCACGTTTCATCGCGCGAGCGGAACTGCGCCACACCGCAGAGCAGCTCGCGCACTACCAGTCGCGTTGGGGCGCTTGCCTCTTTTTTTATGGATCGAAAATCCCTCGCCGAAACTCTCGCGACCGCCGCGCTGGCCGGGCCGCTGGACGTCGATGGGTTGGTCGCGCGATGGGGCGAAGTGTTTGGGAAACGTCCCCGCTGGCTGCGTCCGCTCGCGCGGCGGCTCGTGATTGCGTTTGGCGAAAATGCTCGTCCACGGAGTTTTCGCATCGTGCGGTTTCTCCTCGCGGATCAAGGCTTCGCCGATGCCGCCGCGCGCGCGCCGTCGCACATCGTTTCATCGTCGAAGCCGAAGATGTGTCCCGCGGGAAAAGCCGCGCGCTCGTGGAAAGTGCCGCGCATTCTCACGCCCGCCGCACTCGCGCGCTGGCTCGATGTTCCCTTCGAGCAACTCGCGTGGTTCGCCGACCTCCGCACGCTCGAACGCCTCGCGCCCGAAGGTCCGCTCCGCCATTACCGCTACCGCTGGCTCACGAAACGCGACGGCTCCGCGCGCCTCATCGAATCGCCCAAGCCGCGCCTCAAAGCGATGCAGCGCCGCATCCTCGCGGAAATCCTCGACTGCATCCCGCCGCATCCCGCCGCGCACGGCTTTCGCGCCGCGCATTCGATCCGCACTTTCGTCGCGCCGCACGTCGCCCGCGCGCTCGTGCTCCGGCTCGATCTGCGCGATTTTTTCCCGAGCATCTGGCGCGCGCGCATCATGGCCATCTTCCTCACCGCAGGCTATCCCGAGCCCGTCGCGGCGCTGCTCGCCGGGCTTTGCACGAACACCACGCCGCGCCCCGTGCTCGACGCCGCACCGATTGCGCCCATCGCCCGCCGCCGGATGCGCGATCTCTACGCGCGACCGCATCTCCCGCAGGGCGCACCCACTTCCCCCGCGCTCGCAAATCTCGCCGCGTGGCGCTTCGACTGCCGCCTCGCCGGCCTCGCGCAAGCCACCGCCGCGAGCTACACGCGCTACGCCGACGACCTCCTTTTCTCCGGCGACGCCGACTTTGCCAAAAGCGCGCACCGACTCGCGATCCACATCGGTGCCATCGCGATCAAGGAAGGCTTCGAGGTCCACTGGCACAAGCTCCGCGTGATGCGCCCCGGCGTCGCACAGCGCGCCGCCGGGCTCGTCCTCAACGAACGCATCAACATCCCGCGCAGCGAATTCGACCGGCTGAAAGCGATCCTGCACAACTGCGCCCGCCACGACCCCGCTTCGCAAAATCGCGCCGCTCATCCCGACTTTCGCGCCCACCTCTCGGGCCGCCTCGCACACCTGGAAATGATCGCGCCTGATCGCGCGCGAAAGCTGCGCGCGGAGTTCGAGCGGATTGTGTGGTAGGCGTTCACACGCGGTAAAAACCGGGCGTCCATTTCCAATACGGACTGCGGATCATCTCGAGACTCTCGCGCACACCGAGCCCTTGCGCGGCGAGCGCGGTGCATTGTTTCGTGTGCGTGAGAAAGGCCTGCCGCTCCTTTTCCGGCGCATCGTAAAGCCGCGCGTGCGGCACTTTCTGCCCGAGCAGCAGCGCGTAAAAACCTTCGAGTTGGAAAATGCTCGCCGACGGATTCAGCACGTCGAGCGCGGCCACGGTGCTCGGGCCGTTCTCCTCGTAAAAGCGCACGATTCGCTCCGCACCGTGCAGCGCCACAGCTTCGCGGCAGTGCCGCCAGAACGGCGTGTCGAGCCGCGTGTTGAAGCGGTAGTGGATCGCGAGGAAGTCGCGGATTTCATCCCACAGACCCGCGCCGATGCGGTTCACGGATTCGCACAGCGTCGGCGTCGGCGCGCAATCGCAGTCGGCCAGCACCCACGCGAGCATCCGCGATTGCTGGCAGATGACGAGCAGCGCCGTCGCTTCGAGCGGCTCGACGAAACCCGCGGCGTTGCCGACGGCGAAGACATTGCCGACCCAGTTCCGCGCGTAGCGACCCGTGCGAAATTTCACCATGCGCGTCTCGCGCACGCGCGGATTTTTTCGCCGGAACTCCGCCTCCGCCGCGTCGTCGGAAAGGAAGCCCGCGCCATAGACGTAGCCGCGATTGATGTGGCGCTCGTGCTCGATCTGCCACGCCCAGCCGGCGTCCATCGTCTCGGCGGTCGTGTAGGGTTTCACGATTTCATCCGTGCGCTCCCAGCCGCCGAGTACCGCGCGGTCGCAGAAAAGCGTGTCGTCGAAACTCCGAAACGGCTCCGCGAATTCGCGGCCCAGCAGCTCGGAACGAAAGCCCGAGGCGTCGATGAACAAATCTGCCGCCAGCCGCTCGCCGCCCGCGAGCACGAGCGCCGCGATGCCCGCCTCGCCTCGCTCGACGCGCTCCACTTTCCCCTCGAGAAACTCAATGCCGCACTCCCGCGCGCAGCGTTCGAGGAACGCGACGAAATCCGTGTTCTCAATGTGATACGCGATGTTGCGCTGCACGTCGGGCGCACCGTTCTGCTGCCGCAGGAAAGCCTTGTCCGCGCTCATCAGCGCCGAGTTCGCATCCGCATCGGGCATGTCTTCGAAGCCGTAATACCCGCAGATCTTCCGCAGGCCGGGAAGCTGCGCGGTGACATGATTCGTGAACGTGTAGTTGAACGCCGCGCGCG